>DATKAT010000039.1:0-7105 GCA_035514675.1 Acidobacteriota bacterium
ATCGACCCGCAGGGCCTGGACTCCTTCGATCCGACCATCTTCCTGTACGACAATTATCCGGGGGGCGTAGGGTTCGCCGAGAAGCTTTTCGAATCGCACGAAGGCCTGCTGGAAAAAACAGCGGAGCTGATCGCCGCCTGCGCCTGTCCGGATGGCTGCCCCTCCTGCGTGGGACCGCTGCAGGAAGTGGGTGAGAACTCCAAAAAGATCGCCCGGGAGATGCTGTCCTCGCTGTCCCGGCCCGCCCTCGCTCCGGTGCATTGAATATGTCTTTAAAGGAGCGCCTACAAAATATCTACGGACCCTCGCCCGAGGCCGGTGGCGAGTTCCGGGCTCGCTTGCAGAAGTCTTCCCGCCGCGCAGGACGCGGTCGACTGGCTGAGTTTCTGGGAGGATCCTGGAGTCCGCAAGAAACGCTGGCCGTCCGTCGCGAGCTTCCGGTCTCGGCCCGTCACGGCCGGACTCTGCTTTCCGATTTTCTCAAGCTGCGGGACGATGACTTCTTTCGCCTCACCGGAGACCGCTCCTTTTCCCGGATCGACCCTCAAGAGTTCCTGTTTCTGGATACCGAGACCACAGGTCTATCGGGTGGCGCCGGAACGGTCGTCTTTCTGACCGGCGCCGCCTATTTCGTAGCCGATCGACTCGTTCTGCAGCAGTTCTTTCTTCCTTCCTTCGATGCGGAGGCCGGATTTCTGGAGAGTCTGAATGGACTCGTGCAGCGTGCTGCAGGGCGTTTCCGCTTTCTGGTGACGTTCAACGGGAAGAGTTACGACGTACAGGTCCTGGACACGCGATTTTTACTGAAACGGCTTTCCAACCCCTTCCGCAGAATGCCGCATCTGGACCTGCTGCATCCCGGCCGGGCCCTCTGGAAGGGACGATTCCAGGATTGCTCGCTACAGACGCTGGAACGAAGCGTACTGCGTTTCTCCAGACGGGACGATTTCCCCTCTCACCTGATCCCGCAGGCCTATTTCAATTACCTGCGAACCGGCAGTTATCAGCCTCTGGGCCCGATCCTGGAGCACAATCGCAACGACCTGATCAGTCTGATCTCGCTGACCCAGGTGATGGCAGAAGCGGTGTGCAGACCCCGACCCGGTCATCTGACCACCCCCCTGGCGGCCGCCCGGCTGCTGGAAAATCGGAGATGCTTCACGGAGGCGGAGCAGTTGCTCGAAGGCGCCCTCGCCGGCGACGAATGGGGCGCGTGCAAGCAGGACTGCATGGAGCTGCTGGCAAGATTGAAAAAACGGCGGGGAAGTCACCGGGAGGCTCTGAGTCTTCTGCAGCGACTCCTGGAGGATGCCCCCCGTCCTTCCCTGGAGGCGTTCGAGGAGGCGGCGAAACTGTTGGAGCACCGCACGGGAGACCTGAAGCGCGCTCAGCGGATCACCCGCCTGGCGCTGCAGCATTACCCTGCATCCGAACCGCTGCATCATCGGCTCCACCGTCTCGACTGCCGGCTGCAGGGGCGGAGATGGTGGGGAGGTTAGTGTTAGGTGCTAAGTGCTAAGTGCTGGGTGCTAAGTTCCGCGTTCTACGTTCTATGTTCTAAGAGGCTTGGGTGTAATTAAGCCGTCGTAAATGGCAAAGCGGAGGCTGTCGGAGCGACGGGACCGCGGGCCCGTCGATCCCGTTTGACCAAGTTTAGTGAGTCCGGCGTTTGAATCTTCGGCAATCAACGCGTCCGACTCCTGCCTCCTGTCTCCCGACTCCCAACTCCCCGCCGCGAGGCTTCGTAAACCCACCACCCAGCACTTGGCGCCCCCTTTGCACTCTCGACCCCCTTTACGGATAATATCGCGTTATGCGCAAAAAGCGACTGTTTACTCCGGGGCCGACCCCGCTGATTCCGGAAGCCCGACTGGCGATGGCCGGGGAGGCGATGCATCACCGGACGCCCGAATTTCAGGCTCTGCTGCATGAAACGCGCCGGATGCTCCAAGCGATTTACAAAACGGAGAGCGAGATCGTGATTCTGGCCTCTTCGGGAACCGGCGCCATGGAGGCTGCGGTGTCCAACCTGCTGGCGCCGGGCGATGCGGCGTTGGCGGTGGTTGCGGGAAAATTCGGCGAGCGCTGGGCGGAGCTGTGCCAAAGTTATCAGGTCGATTGCAGTTCTCTGGTCAAGGAATACGGCGAGGCGGCCTCCGCCGAGGAAATCGTGGCGGCGTTGGAAGAGATCTCCCGCCCGCAGGCGCTTTTGATTCAGGGTTGCGAGACTTCCACGGCCACCTCCCACGATCTGGAGGCGATCGCCCGCGCGGTTCGCGCGCGTTTTCCGGATTTGCTGATCATCGTCGACGCCATCACCGCCCTGGGAAGTCAGCCGCTGGAGACCGACGCCTGGGATCTGGACGTCGTGATCAGCGGCTCGCAGAAATCGTTCTCGGTATCTCCCGGCTTGGCCTTTCTGTCGATCGGACCTCGCGCCCGCAGGCGGCTGGAAGAGTCGTCGGGCGGTTCCCGTTATTACTTTGACTTGAGAAAAGAGCTGAAGGGGCAGGCGAAAGGCTCGACCGCCTATACTCCGGCGGTTTCGTTGATCGCGTCTCTGCACGCTGCCTGCCGCAAGATCACGGAGCAAGGGGTCGACGAGATCGTCCAGGAGGCGCAGCAGATGGCCCGGGCCGCTCGCGCCGGACTGAAGGCTCTCGGATTCCGAATCTTGTCGCAGCGGCCTGCCGGCGCCGTCACGGCCGCATTTCCGCCCGAGGGCGTGGACGCTGAAGCTCTCCGAAAGAGCCTGGAAGCGCGATTCGGCGTTAAAGTGGCCGGCGGGCAGGGCCATCTGAAGGGCCGGGTCATCCGGATCGCCCATCTCGGCTACTTCGACTTGCTCGACGTCTGCTCCGTTTTATCAGCTCTGGAGCTTTGCCTGCTGCAGACCGGCAGGAGCTTCGCACTCGGCTCGGGAGTCGCCGCGGCCCTGGAGGCGGCATCCGACCGGTCCGCTGTTGGCCGCTGAGACGGCGTTTCCGGGACACAATCAGCGAAAAGAAAAATGCAGATGAAAATTCTCGTCAGCGACGCGCTATCAGAGGAGGGAGTTCAATACCTTCAACAGCAGGAGGGCCTGAACGTCGTCAACAAGCCCGGCCTGAGTCCGGAAGCCTTGCTGGAGGAAATTTCAGACGCTGCGGCCCTGATCGTGCGAAGCAAGACTAAAGTTACTCCCCAAGTGATTGAAGCGGGGCGCGCTCTCCGAGTCATCGGGCGCGCCGGCGCAGGAGTCGACAACATCGACCTGGAAGCCGCCACGCGACGCGGCATCGTCGTCATGAACACGCCCGGCGGAAACAGCGTCAGCGCGGCCGAGCATTCGCTGGCGTTGCTGCTTTCGCTGGCCCGAAGGATTCCTTTCGCCCACCTGTCGCTCAGCGAAGGCGAATGGAACAAATCGGCCTTCACGGGCCGCGAGCTGCAGAGGAAGACTCTGGGAGTGCTGGGTCTGGGAAAAATCGGATCCGTAGTGGCCCGTCGAGCTCTTGGTTTCGAGATGAAGGTGCTGGCATACGACCCCTTCGTAACGAAGTCCTATGCGGCCGATCTGGGCGTCGAACTGGCCGATCTGGACAAGGTCCTGGCGGAGTCCGACTTCCTGAGCCTGCACCTGCCCATGAACGATCAGACCCGAAGCCTCTTCAACCGCCAGACCTTTCACAAGTTAAAAAAAGGCGCCCTGCTGATCAATGCGGCACGGGGGGGGCTGGTCGACGAGGACGCCCTGATCGAGGCGCTCGAATCGGGCCGGCTGGGGGGCGCCGCGCTGGACGTATTTCAGAGCGAACCAAAGGTGAGCGAACGGCTGCGAAAGACGAGCGGAGTGATCCTGACTCCGCACATCGCCGGATCGACGGTCGAGGCCCAGACCAAGGTGGGAGTCGATATCGCCCGGCAAGTGACCGAATACCTGTTGCAGGACGTCATCTCCAACGCAGTCAACTTTCCTTCGCTCAGCACCAAGGAACTGGCAAGCCTGATGCCTTACGTCCGGCTCGGCGAGCGCCTGGGCGCCTTCGCCGGCGGCATCTCGCAGATCCGACTGTCCGAAATCGGGATCCGCTATTACGGCGAGCTGATGCAGCTCAACTACAAGCCCTTGAGCAATTACATCCTGAAGGCGATTTTTCGTTCGATGGCCTCCGAAGAGGTCAACGAAATCAACGTCCGAACCTACGCCCGCGAGCGCGGCATTTCGGTCGTGGAAACCGTCAGCAGCCGTGAAAGAAGCTACTCCAATCTGATCAGCATCCAATTGCGCTCCGAAGACGGAACTGAGTGGGTGGAAGGGGCAATCCTGCGCCAGGGCGCCATCCGCCTGGTGTCGGTCGACGGCATCCCGCTGGAGACGCAGCTTGGGGGCGCTCTCCTCTTTATTCGAAACAACGACAAGCCGGGAGTTATCGGGCAGGTGGGCACGATTCTGGGGGAGGAGGGCATCAACATCGGGTCATTCGTTCTGGGCAGAAGCGACCGGAAGCCGCACGCCGTCGGAATCGTCAGCGCCGACAGCAGGATCCCACAGAAGGTGCTGGAGCGGATCCTAACCATTCCCGCCGTCGAATTCGCCCGCGTCATCGAATTGGACGAGTGAGCCGCGAATGATTCCGTTTCGCGACGACGTTCCGGCTCGCCGCTATCCGATCGTCACGATCGGATTCATTCTGGCCACCCTTCTCGCCTTTGGCTACGAGTTGACCTTGCCTCCGGCCGAACTGCAGAATCTTATCGACCGCTTTGGTGTCGTTCCGGTCCGGTTTGAAGTAGCGACAGCCTCATCTCTTCCAACACTGCTGCCCTCGCTGATCGGTTCGATGTTTCTGCACGGCGGGTGGTTTCACCTGTTCGGCAACATGTGGTTTCTATGGATCTTCGGAGACAACGTCGAAGATCGGATGGGTCATCTGCGATTCTTGTTCTTCTACTTGCTGTGCGGCGTCGTCGGAAGTTTCGCCCATATCCTGTTCGCGCCGGGAAGCGCGGTTCCCGCCATCGGCGCCAGCGGCGCGGTCGCCGGAGTGCTGGGCGCCTATCTGGTCAGCTACCCCTTCGCCCGCGTTTTGACCCTCGTGCCGCTGTTCATATTCTGGCCCATCGTCGAACTGCCCGCCATCGTAGTGCTGGGCTCCTGGTTCTTCATTCAATTGCTCAACGGGATGGCCGCCGTAGCAGTTACCTCAGAAACGGCGACGGGCGTTGCGTGGTGGGCGCACGTCGGAGGTTTCCTGTGCGGAATCGCGCTGATTTCAGCGTTCGCCCGGAAGCCCGGGACCCGAAAGCGGAAGCCCGCATGGTAGCGCGGGCATCTTGCCCGCGATTTTCAGCAGTCATCGCCGTCGGGTCGCGAGCCGGCTACAGTAGAAGCTGGCGAAAACGAGAGGAAATGAAATGGAACCAAGAGTCAGTATTGTGACGCTCGGTGTCGAGGATGTCGCGAAGTCGAAAGGTTTTTACGAAAGGCTGGGGTTCGAGGCTTCGCCGGCGCGAGACGAAGCCGTCGTGTTTTTCAGAACGGCCGGAACGGTCATTGCGCTGTATTCACGAGCTTCCCTCGCGGAAGACGCCGGAGTGGACGGCGCAGGCGCCGGTTTTCGTGGAATCGCATTGGCTTACAACGTCCGAAACAAGGAGGAGGTCGCCGCTCTTTTGACGGAAGCGGAAGCGGCTGGCGGTCGGATCGTCAAGTCGGCGCAGGACGCCTTCTGGGGCGGTCGCAGCGGCTACTTTGCCGACCCGGACGGGCATCTCTGGGAGGTCGCCCGGAACCCCCATTTCCCTCTGAATCAACGGGAGGAGATCGAACTTCTTTGAGGAATGCGGACGATCCGACAGTCGTTCAGCTCCGTCTTTTTTGTTACGCGGAAGGTTTCAACCGGACGGCAGCGGCGCCAGTCGACCCGCGGCGTCGAACTGGAGCGATTCCGGCGGTCTGATCACTTCGAATTTCGATGAGTCGGTCAGAGTACGGAGCGCGGGCTCCGAGACCTGAAGGTGCTCGAGTTCGAGCGTGTTTTTCGCCCTGACGATGTGCAGCTCTTCCGGCTGTCCCGCGGCCGCCAGGGAAGCCAGCGCGAATTCCAGCGTCTCCCTGTCGTTCTCCGACGTGATCGGGATCTTGGCGGGAACCAGGTGACCGGCGGTGACGGCATTGAGCGCCGTCGCCCTCGGGTCCATTTTTTCGATGGCTCTGCGGGAGCAGAAATCGGCGAGTCCGATACCCACGGCGTTTCCCCCCGAAGCATCAGTGACGTCCAGAACGGCGATCCGCGTAACGTCCGGGGTCTCCTGCCAGCAGGAACCGAGGCGGTACCAACGACCCGTCACATTGGGATCCATTCCGACGCCGCTGATGTTCTTTCCGATTTCATCCAATATCAGTAGATCGGCGCGGGACACGGGAAGGGAGGGCATCAGGCTGCGTGCGCGCTCAAACAGCGTCAATTCACGGGCTCGCATCTCTTCAGCCGGCAACACGTGCACCTCTTCAGTCTGGTGACGGGCGTTTTCGATCACGGCTAGCCCCCCCAGAATCTTCCCGGTGGCCGCGACGGCGTCTCCGAATTCCTGAAGCACCTCGACTGAATCGCGAAAGGTCGACAGGCGATGAAATTGCTGCGCTCCTTCCAGATTTCCGAGTCCGACGGTCATCATTTTCAAGAGGCCGCTGCCCAGGGCTCCCCGAAAATCGGTGTGCGGCTTGATCCGGTTGATCAAGAAGACGCCGTCCGATTCCCACGCGCAGCGGTCCATAAAGAACGCCAGGCCCGAACGGGTCTTTCCGGGTTGGACGGTTTCCAGAGAAGTGCGGACCGCCACGCCGAGCGAAATTTCGTCGACGCCCAGATGGCGCAGGATCTCACGCTGCCCCTGCTCCGTTCCGCCGCCGTGAGACCCCATCGCTCCCACCACAAAAGGTTCCGCTTCCGCCCGCCGCAGTTGCCCCACGATCTCCTGGATGATTGCAGCAAGATGCGAGATGCCTCGGCTCCCGACCGCGATTGCGATTTTCTTGTTTTGCAGGTTCCTGAATAGAGGACGGGTTTGATCGACGGCCAAGCCGATCGCCGATTCGATATCGATCGCGCGAGATGGAATG
>DATKAT010000040.1:0-15226 GCA_035514675.1 Acidobacteriota bacterium
GAATACGGACCCTCCGCGCCTGAAAGCCAGGCCCCGATCCTCGGGAGCACTCGAGTGAAATAGAATCGATACAACTGCCGAAAGACCGGAAACGTAGGCAATGAAAACTCAAGCACGGCCAGAGTTCCCGACGGTTTCAGGACCCGCAGCGTCTCAGCCAACCCCGCATGCAAATCCTCAACATTCCGAAGTCCGAAAGCAATGCTGACGGCGTCGAACGCGGCGTCGGCAAACGGCAGCCTCAGCGCGTCCCCTTCGACGAAGAATACGGGGCTTCCGGCGTCGCGGGCCTTTTGCAGACCTCGAGTCAGCATGGGGCGACAGAAATCGCATGCCGCCACTTTGCCCAGCCCTGACAGCTCCAGCGCCAAATCCCCGGTTCCGGCGCACAAGTCCAGCAGGTGAGGTGACGGAGGAAGCCGGCGGGCGAGCCTCTCCTTAGTGAGTCGGCGCCAACGCCGGTCGATCGACAGAGACAGGAGTCGATTCAAGAAGTCGTAGCGGTGGGCGATGGACGCAAACATCCTCCGAACGCCTTCAGCGCTCTTCTCTACCATGGGTCGTTTGCGACTTTTTCCCAGACGCTCCGCACCATCTCATCCGGAAGGTCGTCGCGTTCGACGGTGCCGCCGATCCCCTTCAGCAACACAAAAACGGTCCGATCTCCCAGCCGTTTCTTGTCCCGTTTCATGATCTCTTGCAGCCTTTCAAACGGGATGTCGCGCACGTCCGGCCGAGGGCCGATTCGACCAATGACGCTCCGCACCCGGTCGCGCTCGTCGGAAGAAATCAGACCGGCCTCATACGACAACTCGCAGGCCGCCTCCATTCCGTATCCTATCGCCTCCCCGTGCGTCAGGTCAGAGAAGTTCATAGCCGCTTCGACGGCATGTCCCAAGGTGTGCCCGAAATTGAGGATCTTGCGAAGCTCCTCCTCCTTTTCATCCTTAGTCGTGACCTCGGCTTTGATCTCGCAGCATCGGCCGATGACCTTCTCCAGCAGCGAGCCATGGGAAGAGGATCTTGAAAGGAGTCGGGCTATCTTCTCTTCAAACAGCTCGAAGAACTGAAGATCGTAAATCAAGCCGTACTTGACGGCCTCATAGACGCCCGATCGAAAGTCGCGGTCGGAAAGAGTGCGCAACGTGTCGGTATCGATGCAAACGACGCTTGGCTGATAAAAGACTCCGATGAGGTTTTTCCCGAGGCAATGGTTGACGCCCGTCTTCCCGCCGACCGAACTGTCGACCTGCCCCAGCAGCGTGGTCGGAAGCTGGACGTAGCGGACGCCTCGCAGAAACGTCGCGGCCACGAAACCGACGACGTCCCCGGTGACGCCCCCGCCAAGGGCCAGCAGCGTCGACTGGCGATCCGCCTTTTGCGCGATCAGGTAAGTGTAGATGTTCTCGACGGTTTGCAGATTCTTATATCGCTCGCCGTCGGGTATGAACAACGGCGTAACCTTAAACCCATGTTCCTGCAGCGACTGGAGGATTCGATCTCCGTAGAGTTCGTACACGGTGGGGTTGGAGACCAGAAAGATTCGCCGCCCCAGCCCGCGAGCGGTCAACTCCGAAGCGAGCCCGTCAAACAGCCCGTTTCCGATTAGAATTTCGTAGCTGCGCTCAGCCAGCCGCACCGGCACGGTCTTCATGCGTCTAACTCAAAAGTCCTTCCAAGGGGCTGCTGGCGCTGGCGTACAGCTTGCGGGGAATGCGGCCCGCCAGATAGGCCAGACGCCCGGCTTCAACCGCCTTTTTCATGGCCCCGGCCATCCCTGTCGGATCCTTGGCGCCGGCGATTCCCGTGTTCATGAGCACGCCGTCCACGCCCAGCTCCATGGCGATGGCTGCGTCCGAAGCCGTGCCCACGCCCGCGTCGACAATGACCGGGACGCGCGCGAATTCCAGAATAATTCGGATATTGTTCGGGTTCTGGATGCCCAGGCCGGAGCCGATCGGGGCCCCCAGCGGCATCACCGCCGCCGCTCCTTCGTCCTCCAGCTTTCTACAGATCACCGGATCGTCCGAGGTGTATGGCAAGACAACGAATCCTTCCCGCACCAGAATCCGGGTCGCTTTCAAAAGCTCCTCGTTATCGGGAAACAGGGTCTTCTCGTCTCCGATCACTTCCAGCTTTACGAAATCGGACAACCCGGCTTCCCTTCCCAGCCTCGCATATCGAACCGCATCTTCGGCGTTGTAGCAGCCGGCCGTATTGGGAAGGATCATCATGCGATCGCGGTCGATGTAGTCGAGCAACGATTCCCCGCCTCCGCCCGAAAGGTCGACGCGCCGAACCGCCACCGTGACGATCTCAGCTCCGCTCGCCTCGTGCGCCGTGCGCATTTCCTGAAACGAGCGGTATTTTCCGGTTCCTACGATCAGCCGCGATTGGAATTCGCGTCCCGCCAGTATGAATGGATCACCCATGGGAGATTGCCCCCCTCCGACAAAATGTACGATTTCAACGACGTCCCGTTCGCCCAGCCGAAATTCGGCCCACTCACTTCGCCTGACAATCGCCCGATTGACCTCAACGGCCACCTGCGCCGGATTCAGACCCATTTCCGAGAGCAGGTCCAGCAGGCTGGCGTTCGGGGAAACGTTCGTACGTTCTCCGTTTAAGACTATCTCAATTTTGTCTTTCATGCGGACCCCAATTGCTGTCGAAACGCCCGACCTATGAGAGGGGGATGGGTCGAAACGTTGGATGCAGGTTTCAGGATTCAGGATTCAGGTTTCAAGTTTCAGGGGGTCTGCGCGTCTAGCATCTATTCCTCCCCCAGTTCGCGCAGGGCGGCGGACAGTTCGTCTCGGGCATGCTGATCCCCATTCTTGCCGGCCATTTCGATGCCCCTTCGAAAAATATCAGCCGCCTGCGCCGCTTCACCGAATTCGATCAGGGCCAGGCCAAACTGCAAGTAAGTCGCCGTGTATTCGGGATGCTGACGCGCCAGGGTCCGGAAATTCTCCAGAGCTCTTTCCTGCATCCCGCGACTTCGGCATTCCATGGCCAATGCGTAGCGTGCAAAGGGACTGTCGGGCGACTTCTCCACAAACTCCAACAGCCGTTGAAGCTTATCTGAACTCATCGGCTCACCTTTCCCCCCATTTGAGCTTGGCCCTCAAGACGTCGAAATAGCTGATGTCCTGCGGCTGAATCATCTCCACCCGATAGGGCGATTGGGTGCACACGACCTCGTCTCCCCGCTTCAGGTCTCTTCCCACCTGTCCGTCTATGGTGACCATGACGTCGTCGCCTGCCTGAAGCACGAACCGCAGGCGTCGTTCCGGTGGAAGAACCAGCGGTCGGTTGGTCAGGGTATGGGGACAGATGGGAGTCAACAAGATCGAGTTCAATTCGGGATCTACGATCGGCCCGCCGGCCGACAGGCTGTATGCCGTGGAACCGGTAGGCGTTGCGACGATGATTCCGTCGGCCACGAAGGCGCTCAGAAACCGATCGTCCGAGTAGGCCTCGACGCAAATCACTCTGGCCAGGGCCGCCTTGTTGATGACCACGTCGTTCAACGCGTGATGCGTTTCCACGGGCTTTCCGCCGCGGCTCAGTTCCGCCTGAAGCATGCCTCTGGACTGAACGCGGTAACGGCCGGCCAAGACGTTTTCCAGCGCGGGAAACAATTCCGACAGCGCTACCTCGGTCAAGAATCCAAGGCTCCCCAGGTTCACGCCCAGGATCGGACACCGGTTCCGTCCGATCCGCCGGGCCACCGACAGGATCGTGCCATCACCTCCGAACACGATCAGGATGTCGGCCGCCGTTGGGATCTGATCGCCAACCGCCGCATCCACGTCGTCCAGTTGAAAAATCTCGACGACGCTTCGTTCGACCAAGACTTCGCAATTCCGCTCCCTGAGCCAGCCAATGGCTTCTCGAAGAGCTTCCGCCACATCGACGCGATGGGGCTTGGCGAAAATTCCCACCCTCACAGGCGGCCTCCCATCGGCGGCTGAACGGCGTTCACTCGATCCGGCATTTCGGGCCCGCTTGTTTCCTTATGAGAGCCGCCGGCGTCGAAGGCTCCGGCGCTCGGAAACGAGCGACGGATCGTCCGCCGAGAGCTTTCAAGGCGCAGCCATGGTCGCATCGGTCTATTGTTGCAGGAACCGGTCTCGACACTCTTCGGAACAAAAGTAAAACACTTCTCCCCGCCGTTTCGCGTTCAGCGCGAGAGTGGAAGCCACGTACATTCCGCACTGCGGATCCTTGACCATTTTCCCTTCCACCGCCCGAACCCCGCCTGCGCGAGTCGACCCGTCCGAACTGCCGGAGCCTCCCTGCGATGGCCTGAAGAGGCGTGAAAAGAACCTTCGGATCAAAGTCAATAAGAGCAGGACCAGAAAAAGGCGCAGCAGCCAGGTCATTCTTTACGAATCACCCTTGTTGATTTCCGCTTTCGCCTTCTCGATCTGAAGGCGGATCTGTTCGGCATGCGGATATTCAGGGTGGGCGCCCAGCAGGCGTTCCCAATACCGAACCGCCTCGGTGTAATGCCGCGTCGCGAAGAACGCAATGCCGATGTTTTGCAGAGTCTGCGGATGGTCCGCTTCAAGCTCCAGCGAATTCTGGTAGAGCTCGATCGCTCGCTCTACGTGACCCAGATAGAGGTAGGAGGTGGCCAGGTCCGTGATGACGTTGATATCCACCGGATCGAGGGCCAGGGCTTCCTCAAACCAGGGAATGGCGGAGTCGAAGCGCTGCATGTCGAAGTATGCGTTGGCCAGCGACACGCGGGTCCTCTTATCCTGCGGATTTTCAAGAGCGTCCTGTCGCCAATGCTCCAGCTGAAGCATCAGTTCCGGAGAAGGATGATCTTCCGGAAGCTCACCCGAAACGGCTCCGTCCGCCTGCGAAAAAGCGGCGCCGGGAAAGACCGGCTCGCGCAGCTGCCCGGCGAAATATCCGATTACGAAGCCCACCAGAACTCCAACCACGCCGATGACGGTCTTTTGACGTTCCATGCTTCGCTGTATGTTAGCACAACGACGCGGAAGCGCTTGGAGGGAGGTTTCAGGTTTCAGGTTTCGAGTTGATGGACTTGTAAAAAGTCACGATCTCGAAATCTCGATACGAGATATTTTGCTTAGCCCGGAAGGTCCGTTGGCTTTTTACGAGTCGATCCACTTTGAACTCGGAACTTTGAACTTGAAACTTCGCCTCCCTCGTTTCATTTGCCTTTCGGATCGATTTCGCGATACCTTCTTGCTGCGGGGTACGTTTGGCGCAGGTCCGAGATGGTGGGGATCGGACTGAAGCCTGACGAGACTCGGCGGGATCAGGAGCCCCCCTGTCTACGGGAAACAGAGTTCGGCAATGGACTATTACCGCGGAAAGGATATCGGAGACCCGGAAAAGCTGACTGACAGCTGCCTCCGGGTCATCGAATCAGGTTCCGCTGAAAGAATCTACACCATTCTGCCCCACATCAGCATTCTCCGCTCCGAACGGTTTCTGGAACCGCTGGCGGGACTGCTTCAAAGTGGCGATTACAGTCAGCAATCGGCTGCGGCGATGGCGCTTTCCTGCCTCAGCGACGCTCGAGCAGTCGAACCACTGCGGCGTGCCCTGGATGGGATGAGGAAGCGGGATCCGAAGGATTCCGCCGGCGTGCAGGCGTCGGTGATTGCCGCCATGGGTGAAACTGGTTGCGAGAATGCGGTTGCGCCGCTCGTGGCGGTTCTCGAGGAGTTGAAAGGGAGCGGAAGCTCCTCCCACCTGATTGCCGCCGCCTTAAAGGCGCTGGGCGATCTGGCCGGCCAGGGTTGCGTGGAAGCGCTTCAGGAGCTGACCAGGCTCCTCGATTCCAAAGACGAGGACATTCGGGTTCAGGCGATCAACGAGTGCACCGTGGCTTTTTGGAACCGGCCTGCGGAGATCTCGGATACGCTGCTTCAGAGGCTTTTTTCTCTAGCCCGGCAGGGCTCGCCTCGCGTACGGCGCACCGTGCAGGCGGGATTGCACAATCTGGGAGAACTTGGATCGCAGCGCGCACGAACGTATCTGGAGCGACTCGTCAACGAATAAAGATCGACGGATAGCGCTCGGGCCCGCTACTGCAGCTGCTCGATCAGCGCCCGAGCCACTTCGGCGTTTTCACTTCCGGGAGCCAGCTCCAGATACTGTTGCAGGGCCGCCAGAGATTCCTCCATCAGATTCAGCCCGAGCAGCACCAAACCGAGCTGGAAATGGGCCTCGGCATGAGTCGGATCCAGCTCAATGGCCCTTTTCAGGATGTCGGCCGCCTCTTGACTCCTTCCGGCATTGATGAAATTGACGCCCATCTCGAACAAGCCCTTCGCGGCTTCCTTCGGATTGCCTTCCGCACTGACCTGAACGGACTTTTCATAGTATTGATGGGCTTTCTCCTCGTCTCCCAGCCGGAAGTACACCGATCCGATATTCTGCAGAAAACTGGCGTTTTCAGGCTCCAATTCCAGCGCCTTCTGCAAAGCTGCCAGCGCTTCCTCATTTTGCTGCAGCCGCAAATGGGCGATTCCGAGATTAAACCAGGCCGTCGACTGCGTGGCGTCCAGATCGGACGCGTTCTTGAACGCCTGCACGGCTTCATCGTAACGCCCGGCGTTAAAGGCTTCGACCCCGTAATTCAGGGCGGCGCGAAAATTGGCCATCGCCTCCCGCTGTTCTTCGGCCTCCTCCTGCTGGCGCCGGATCCTTTCCCGCTCTTCGTCGGTCAGTTCGAAAGCCAACGCCCGGGCCTGACCCTCCCTCAATGCGAAATCGATCGTGCTTCTCTCGTCGTCGCGGGAAAAGCTGGGCCGCACGCCTTCTACGTAGTCGCTCTGATATCCTTCCTTTTCGGCGATGACCCGATAGACCCCCTGCACGCTGACGCCGGCGTGGATGTACTGACCCCTCTGGTTCGTCTTCAAGTTGTAATTGCGGCCCACGTCCATTCCTTCGATGCGAATGGTTGCGTCCGCAATCGGCTCCCCGTTTTCGTCCGTCACCGTCCCCTGAATAAAGCCCGTTTGAGCGAGCGCGAAAGGACTCAGACACCATGCCAGCAGAACCGCCGGCAGCACCGCTTTGGCTTTCACGAGTTTCATCGATTCTTTCCTCATTGACGAATGATCGCTTCCCAATGCTGGACGCTCTAAATTGCGTTATCGGTTCTTATGATACATCTTGACGGAAGAAGTTCTCTAAGTCCTTCATCTTATCCGTGATCCGGCACTTTGGCAAGCTCTCGAAAAAGTGGATTCCGTAGCTCCGGGTACGCATTCGACTGTCCAGAACCGCCAGGATTCCTCGGTCTCTGCGGGAACGTATCAGTCTCCCCAACCCCTGCTTCAAAGTGATGATGGCGCTGGGCAGGCTGTAGGCGGCGAAGGGATTTTCTCCATTTTCCTTCAACAACTGGAGACGCGCCGCCACCACCGGCTCGCCGGGGACCTGAAAGGGGAGCTTGTCAATGATGACGCAGCGCAGCGCTTCTCCGCGAACGTCGACTCCCTGCCAAAAGCTGTAGGTTCCGCACAGCACCGCGCGCGGAGTCCTTTTGAAACTTTCCAGCAGACGCCCTTTCGGCGTTTCTCCCTGGCAAAGAACGGCGTAATCGCCGTCCCTCCGCAGGACTTCAGAGAATCGCCTCATCTGTGCAACGCTGGTGCACAGGAGAAATGCTCCTCCGTCGGTAACGGCCAGAATCCGGCGAATCGCCTGAATCGCATGCGTCTGGTAGTCGGGCTGCCCGGGATCGGGAAATCCGCTGGGCACGAAAAGGATCGCCTGATTGAAGTGGTCGAACTCTCCGTGCGTCAGCAGCTCCTCGGCTTCCTCCAGTCCCAGCCTGTTTTTCAGGAAGCTGAAATTTCCGGAAGTCGCCAGCGTGGCCGAGGTCAGGACCGTCGTCGCCGTTCGCGAATACAGGTGTTGGCGGAGACAGGCTCCCACTTGGATCGGGGTGACGTGAAACGCCACTCCTTTTCCGCGTCTCTCGAACCAGTAGACGTGGTCTTCGGAGTCCCGCCCGAAAATCTCCTCGACGGCGGCCAGCAGTCCTCCGGCTCGCTTCCGCAGGCTCTCCGTTTCTTCCGTCCGATTGCGAACCACGTCCAGCTCGGCGGCGAGAACCTCGAGGGCCGCGCGAACCGCCTGCACCGTGTCGGAGTGTTCGTCGCGCAGGTCGACGACGAATCCGTCGGGCCGTCGAAAAAAGTTCAGCGACTGACGGCCCGCGGCCTCGCCGAAGCGGTCGACCAGCCGCAAGGCGCTCGCGGCGATCGCCTCAATCCTTCGCGGGAATCGTTCGTTTCCCTCCAAATCCCGTTCGCAGTCGCGACATAGCTCCTCCAGTTGAAAAGTGCTGAAATGGGTTCCGAAATAATTTCCGGCGATGTCCTCGACCTCGTGGGCCTCGTCGATGATCAGCGTTGAAAATTCGGGCAGGATCCGGCCGATCTCATCCGTTTCCAGAGCGACGTTGGCAAACAAGAATGCGTGATTGGCCACAATCAAATGGGCCTCAAACGCCCGTTTCCTCATCAGCGTCACGAAGCAGTCTTCAAAGCGCCTGCACTTCTGCCCGACGCAGATTTCGCTTCTGGCGTCCAGTTGATTCCAGAGAGGGTCCGCGTCCGCCAGCCAATGCAGCTCGCCGCGCTCCCCGGTTGCGGTCCTGAATGCCCATTCCCGCAGTTTCTGAACGGATTTCCCCCTGCTGAACGGCAATCGCGCCTGATACCGGCTGTGATCTTCCAGGCGCCTCAGGCAAAGATAGTTGTTGCGGCCCATCATGCAGACCGCCCGCAGGTTTGCGAAAAGGTGTCGCCGAAGGAAGGGGATGTCCTTTTGAAAAATCTGCTCCTGCAGATTCTTCGTGGCCGTCGAAACCATCACTCTCTTGCCCGATAATAGGGCCGGGATCAGGTATGCCAGAGTCTTGCCCGTGCCGGTCCCGGCCTCGACGCACAGGGTTCCCCCGTTGCGAACCGCATCCGAGACGGCTCTCGCCATCTCCAGCTGGGAAGGCCGAAACTCATAGTCCTGCAACGCCTGATCCAGCACGCCGCCTGGGAGAAAGATTTCGTCGAGCGTCTCCGCCGGCGGACTTGTCGGGCTGCCGATGTTGCGCGAAGTCTTCATGCGAATCCAACCCGAGCAAGGCCCGCATGCGGCTTTTCAATTCGAACCCGTCGCTTCGAAACGAAGGCTGCGCAGCGCCAGCGCTCCAAAGCGCTACCCAACCGCCTCGGGGCTGAAGCGTGGATTCCGTTGACGGTACAGCGGAAAAGCCGCCGTCATGTCCAGAACTTCCGCACGCACCTTTTTCAGAACCGCCGGGTCTCCGCGATCGTCCAACACCCGCGCGATCCAGTCGCCGATTTTTTCCATCTCCCTTATTCCCATTCCACGGGTGGTCACCGCAGGGGTCCCGATGCGAATCCCGCTGGTCACCAACGGCGGGTGCTGATCGAAGGGAATCGTGTTCTTGTTGACCGTTATTCCGGCCTCCTCCAGCGCCGCCTCCGCCTCTTTTCCTGTGATTCCTCGCGAAAAGACGTCCACCAGGAAGAGATGGTTGTCGGTGCCTCCGGAAACGATTCGGTAGCCGCGCTCCTCGATCACGCGGCTCAGAACCTCTGCGTTGGCGACGGTCCGCCTTTGATACTCCCGGAAATCTTCGCCCAGCGCCTCCTGCAGACAGACCGCCTTGGCGGCGATCGCGTGCACCAGAGGCCCGCCCTGCGTTCCGGGAAACACGCTGCGATCCACGGCCTTCTGGTGCTCCTTTCGACACAGGATCATTCCGCTGCGGGGCCCCCGCAGGGTCTTGTGGGTCGTCGTCGTCACCAGGTCCGCATGAGGCACGGGGCTGGGATGGGCTCCGGCGGCGATGAGGCCGGCGATATGAGCGATGTCGGCCATCAGATAGGCTCCCGCGCGGCGGGAAATCGCCCCCAAGCGGTCAAACTCAATGGTCCGACTGTAGGCGCTGGCGCCGGCCACGATCATCTTCGGCCGCTCCCTCAGAGCCAGCTCCTCCAGCGCCCCATAGTCGATCCGCTCGCTTTCCCGGTCCACTCCGTAAGAAACCACTTCAAAGAATCTTCCCGAAAAATTCAGAGGGTGCCCGTGGGTCAAGTGTCCCCCATGAGATAAATTCATTCCCAGGATCTTGTCGCCCGGTTCCAGCAGAGCAAGGTAGGCGGCGATGTTGGCCTGGGTGCCGGAGTGCGGCTGCACGTTGACGTGTTCGGCCCCGAAAAGCTTCCTGGCTCGCTCCTGAGCCAGGCTCTCGACTGCATCGGCGAACTCGCACCCGCCGTAATACCTTCGCCCCGGATACCCTTCGGCGTACTTGTTGGTGAACACCGAGCCGGTGGCCTCCAAGACGGCCTCGCTCACAAAGTTTTCCGAAGCAATCAGCTCGATCGTCTCAGCCTGGCGCCTCGTTTCGGCTAAAATGGCCTTTGCGATTTGGGGGTCGACTTGCTCCAGGGAACGCTTCATAACGAACCAGACCTTTCCTGAGCGGGTTTTCCGAAGGGACTCGAATCAGCGGTCCCGGAACGGCATGTTAGCCTAGTTGACTTTCAGCGGTCAAACGGATAGAAAAGGCGATTTTATGCACTGGTCTCAAATGTTTATTCCAACGCTTCGCGAAGTGACGGCCGACGCCGAAGTGGCGTCTCATCGCCTTCTGCTGCGCGCCGGCTTCATTCGTCAGTTGGGCGCCGGCATCTATTCGATGCTTCCGCTGGCCAGACGGTCTCTTTTGAAGATCGAGCAAATCATTCGCGAGGAAATGAACGCCATCGGAGGACAGGAATTTTACCTGCCGGCCCTCCATCCGGCCGAAATCTGGAAGGAAACCGGGCGCTGGGAGGTCATGGGGGAAAACATGTTTCGCCTCACGGATCGGAGCCGCCGCGAACTCTGTCTGGGAATGACCCATGAGGAAGTCTTCACGGCCATCGCCAGAGACGAACTGCGCTCCTACCGGGATCTTCCCCAGATCTGGTATCAGATTCAGGTCAAGTTTCGAGACGAGCCCCGCCCCAAATCGGGCCTCCTGCGAGTCCGTCAGTTTACGATGAAGGACTCCTACAGCTTCGATCTAAACGCCGCAGGTCTGGACGCGAGCTACCGCCTCCACGATACGGCTTATCGGCGAATTTTCGATCGCTGCGGCCTGAAGTACGTCGTCGTGCAGGCTGAATCGGGCGCCATGGGAGGAAGCGAATCGGAGGAATTCATGACCTTCAGCGACGCTGGCGAGGACTGGGTTGCGCGGTGCAGCCAATGCGGCTACGCCGCCAACCTGGAGCGCGCGGCTTCCGGGGTCCGTCCGGTCGACGACCCTCCCGATGAACGGGAACCGGAGCCGGTTCACACGCCGGGTCGCAAAACCATCCAGGAAGTGAGCGAATTCTTGCATGTCGAGCGGAGCCGCCAGATCAAGTCTCTGGTTTATCTGGTCCAGGACGCTCCCGTGCTGGTGCTGCTTCGCGGAGACGATCAGCTGAACGAAAGCAAGCTGGCAAACGCCCTCTCAACCGAGGCCTTCCGGCCAGCCGCCGCCGAGGAGATCCGGGCCGCCTTCGGCGCCGATCCGGGCAGTCTGGGGCCGGTCGGACTCGACGGGAAATCCGTGCGCATCCTGGCCGACCATTCGCTGCGGTCTCGAAAAAATCTGATCTGCGGGGCCAATCGCAACGACTACCACCTCCTGCACGTCACCCCGGACAAGGACTTCGCTCCCGAATACGCAGATCTGCGCAGCGTTCAGCCCGAAGATCCCTGTCCGAAATGCGGGGCCCCCGTCGGGATTGACAAGGCCATCGAAATCGGCCACATCTTCAAGCTCGGCCGCAAGTACAGCGGAGCCATGAAGGCGACCGTCCTGGACCGCAGCGGCGAAGAAGTCCTCCTTTTGATGGGCAGCTACGGGATCGGTGTGGAACGAATCCTGGCGGCGGCCGTGGAACTGTTTCACGACGAGGCCGGCATCGTATTGCCGCGCAGCATTTCTCCGTTTCAGGCGATCGTGACACTGCTTCAGCCCGAGAATCCGGAACATCGCTCCGCCGCCGTCCGCCTGTACGAGGACCTGTGGAGTCAGGGAGTCGATTGTCTGCTGGACGACCGCGACGAGCGCCCAGGGGTCAAGTTCAAGGACGCCGAATTGATCGGAGCGCCGGTCCGGATCACTTTTGGCAGGAAAATGAGCGAGGGCGCCGTCGAGCTGTTTCTGCGCAATTCCAAGCAGACCGCGTCGGTCCCGCTGCCAGACGCCGCGGAACGCGTGGTTCGAGAACTGGAAGAGTATCGCGTTGAGCTGCCGCCCCCGACGGCTTCCTGATTGGCTGCAGCACTGAAAGCGGGACCGGCATCCCTGCCGGTCGTTTCCGAATCGGCGGCTGGAAGCCGGTGCCACTGTAGGGCCGGCAACCTGCCGGCCGGATCGAATCGGGGGCTGGAAGCCGGTGCCTGCAGCGTGAGGGTCAATTGACCCCGTTCGAAGCGAAAGCCTCGTAATCGCGGCTTAACCGTTCTCTCTCCGCAGCCTCCTCATACAACAGGAAGCGGTAGCGAAAACGGAGGCTCTCCCCTGGCTCCAGGCGGCGATTCAAAGCTTCGGCATCCGGATCGAATTCTTTCCGCCCCAGCGGGTTGACGGAAAACAACCCGTATCCGCGGGCGTGCCAGTGGGCGGGATGCTGTTCGCTGGACGGGTGATCGAAGATTGCCAGCGTCACCGGACCGCCCTCCACTTCTCCCCGCAGCGCCACCCACGGCGCGCGCCTGCCCCAGACCTCCGCCTCGCCCAAGCTCCCGAAAGCGCTCTCATATTCGCCGACGCCTCCCTGCTCCTGCAGCGAGGGGGTCACGCGGATGGCGAACATTCCCTCCTTCGAATCCCCGAACGTCACCGGTTCTTCCTGCGCCGTCAGCACGCTCTCCTGGTCGATCCATCGCACTCCCGGCTCGCCGCCGAATCGAACCGTCCGGATCTCATCCAGTACGACAGTTCCGTCCGGCATCACCCAGTCCAACAGGACCTGGAGCAACCCCTGCCCCCCCCTTCCAAACGCGCGATCTCGCGATGCACGATTCCGCTCCCTTCCTGCTCGTTCCAGAAATCGACTCCGTTGACGTTTCCATAAGCGAAAAACAGGGATTTCTGATGAGGATGATCCGTGGGCTCCCCGGGAATCGCCTCCATAGGAAACCCCCGATTGATCATGCGCCCGTCAGAGGTCATCACCGGATACAAGATCGGCTTGGCCGGAAAGTCTTCTCCGAACCGGTAGACCGTCAGCAAGCGGTCATCCACCCGAATGAGAACCTGCCGCTCTTCCGGTCGATGCTCGACCGTCACATCTTGGGCGACAGCCATTCCAGTCGATGTCAAAATCAGGACCGCAGGCGCAGTAACCAGTCTCTTCATCGCGCTTATCGTACTAACAGCCCGTAGCAAAAGTCCAGACGACGATGCAAATGCACCTGCTGCGTCTCCCCCGGACACGCGAGACGAAGGCTGCATAACAAGTCTGGGAGAGGTGCGTTTGAAGAGGCTAAAAATGCTCAGCCTCTCTGGTAAATAAGGAGTTGTACGAAAAGCTCGAACCAAAGAGGAGGGCATGTGAAACAAACGGACTGCCAGGACGCGTTACCGTTCCACTCCGACAGAAGACTGACGGTCGATTTCGAAGATGGGCGGGTCAGTTGGGACACCGGACTGATGCTGCTGCATGCGGTCGACCGCAGTCACGGCCTGGAGCCGGACCCGAGAGAGCATGAAAAATTGTGCCGGCGCGAATGAACCAGTGCCGGGCCCTGGCGGGCCTCATCCCAGAGGCCGACGAAGCAGCTCGAAAACGACCACGCCCCGTTCGAGCCGCAGGCGAGGGCGGGGTGTGGCGCCCCAAAAGGGCCAAGGGTCCGCCAGGACCCGGCAGGCCGGCTCCTTTCCCGCCTCCGGAATCCATGTTCGAGCTTCCGTCGGCAAGTTTATGCGATATCCGGGCTAACCCGCATTTCTCACACTGCTTCTACTGCGGCGACGGATAACGACGCGCCTGCTGCGTTGCCGCTCCTCGGCCTCCTCGACGTACTGCACGAGTACGACTGCGGGGGCCTTCGTCGCGCGCCTTGTATCCGCGCCGCTCTCCGACGCCTCGCTACGAACCAGTGTGAGAAATGCGGGCTAAGGAGAACTTCTTTTCGGGAAACATCGCCCAAATCAAAATTCGAACGTTATAGAGGTTAGAAAGGAGGTTATATGAAAAGAAAAACCTGTTTTATTCCAGTCCTATTCCTGCTGGCCGGGCTGGCGGCGACGGGCGTCGCCGCGGCGCAAGCCGGCGGAAAGGTCAACCTGAACACGGCCACCGCGGAGCAACTGCAGGCGCTGCCGGGAATCGGGCCCAAGACGGCCGAAAGAATCGTCGAGTTCCGCGAACAGAACGGACCCTTCCGCCGGGTGGAGGACTTGATGAACGTCCGGGGGATCGGGGAAAAGAAGTTTCTCCAACTCAAGGATCTCCTGACCGTCGGCCCGGCGCCATCCGGAGGAGAATCCCCTCCGGAGCAGGCCGCCGGAAGCCGTTAAGGGTCGCGAATCCCAGATGTGGACTTCTCCAAGAAGAAACTCCGGGACCGGTTATACCGTTCCCGGAGTTTTGCTTGCCCGGCAAAATAGGTACTAGCCCGTGGTAAAAGTCCTGATGGGTCATGCAACAGGGACCTGCGGTCAGCCGGCAAGGCGCGTGGAGGAGGGCGATGCCGTAACATCGTCGACGACGAGCAACGCGGCCAGGGGCCGCAAGCCCCTGGCGCCTGCCGGGGGGGGCGGGCAGGATGCCCGTCCCCTCGCCTTAAAAATAGAACTTCAGCGCGAACTCGACAATCCTCTTCCCATGCTTGCTGACGATGCGGCCGAAGTTCTGCTGGGTCTGGTCGGTGAATGAGAATCCACCGAAAGGATCGCAGACGCCGTCCACCGTGCCGTCTGCGCCGTTGGGAACCCCGCTGACGCGGACGTTGCAGTTTGCCTGCAGCGTCAGATCCATGTCGCCCCGATCCAGCAACGGGTAGGCCTGATTGAACAGGTTGAAGAACCCGGCTCGAAACTGCAGCTTCTTCGTATCATCGAAAAAGAAGTTCTTAAAGAAGCTGACATCGAAATTCCACCTGTTCGGCGTCCGCATATAGAAGGGCTCGATGTTTGGGCCGG
>DATKAT010000041.1:0-3654 GCA_035514675.1 Acidobacteriota bacterium
CGACAGGATCCGAAGGACGCTGGGAGGGCCCCTCGACGGAACGTTGTGCGAGTACATGGTTCTTTCGCAGGAATCCGTCGTGGCCGTTCCGGCCCACCTGTCCGCCGAGGAAGCCGCCACCCTTCCCTGCGCTGCCGTGACGGCCTGGAACGCTCTGCTCACGCACGGCGAGCTTCAGGCCGGCCAGACGGTGCTGGTGCAGGGCAGCGGCGGCGTGTCGATTTTCGCGCTGCAGTTCGCCTCCATGTTGGGCGCCCAAGTGATCGCCACATCGAGTCGCGACGAACGCCTGAAACGCATGCTGGAGATGGGCGCGGCTTCCGTCCTAAATTACCGGAAGGAGCCTCACTGGGGGAAGCTGATTCAAGAGATGACCGACGGCTGGGGGGTGGATCTGGTGGTGGAAGTCGCGGGCGCGGACTCACTGCAACAGTCTCTGCAGGCGGTTCGAATCGGCGGAAGGATCATTCTGCTGGGAGTTTTGTCCGCCGCTGCGGCGGAACTCAACATCATTCCGGTGTTTATGAAGCAGGTGCGCGTCCAGGGCATGCTGGTGGGAAGTCGAGACGATTTTGAGGCCATGAACCGGGCCGTTTCATTGCACCGTCTGCGTCCGACCGTCGGCCAGGTGTTCGAATTGGAGGAAGCGGCTCAGGCGCTGCAGTCGATGCAGCGCGGAGATCATTTCGGAAAGATCTGCATCCGCATCGATTCTGACGGCTAACCGGGCAGGCAGCTCGGGCTAGCCTTCTCATTCGGCTCGGATCGGGCCCCCGGCCGGCCGGAGGGAGGATTCCAATGCAGCAGCCATGGGAACTGCTTGACGCCTCTGGGATCTGGGCGATGCTGCTTTGGACGGCCACCCTTCTGGCTGCCGGGGCGACTGGCGCAAGGGCCTTGCGGGCCCTCAGGATCGATCCCGACTTGGATGCGCTGGAGCGGTTCGTGCTGGCCGTTACCCTCGGGCTGGCCGCTCTCGGCTACGCCGTCTTGCTGCTGGGAGCGGCCGGCCTGCTGAGCCCTGCCCTGGGTTGGCTGCTGATTCCCTGGCTGCTGCTCACTGTTCGAACGACCTTCGGCGTCCGAGAAGTCGCCTCTTGGGCGAAGTCCCGTCAGTGGATACACCCGTTTTCCATCCTCACCTGCGGATTCTTGATCGCCTACCTGCTGGCGGCCCTGGCCCCCGAGACGGGCTTCGACGCGCTGAACTACCATCTGGGAGTCCCGCGGCTTTACCTGGAGGCGGGCGGGCTGGTTCCCGCGCCGCACATCGTGTATTCCAGTTTTCCCTTCTTCGTTGAAATGTTGTTTACCTGGGGCCTTCTCCTACAGGGAGAAACCCTGGCCCGGTTGTTTCACTACTTCTTTGCGGCCGCCCTGGCTGCAGCCGTTTTCGCTTACGCCCGGCGCCGCCTGGGGAGTTCGGCGGCGGCGCCGGCGGCGCTGGCGCTGATCGCCTCCCCTCTGGTCGGCTACCTCAGTCAAACGGCGTACGTCGATCTGGCCCTGGCGCATTTCGTCTTCCTGGCCTACGTCTGCTTTGAGCGGGCGATCGAAGGGCGTGACTCCCGATGGTTCCTACTGGCGGGAACCTTCTGCGGCCTGGCCTGCGCCACCAAGTATTCCGGCATCCTAACGCCGCTTCTGCTGGCGGGGTGGCTTGCGCGCGCATACGCCAAATCCTGGAAGTCAGCCGTTGGCCCGGCATTGGCGATGATCGTTCCCTGCGCCTTGCTGATCTTCCCCTGGCTTTTAAAAAACTGGATCTGGACGGGGAACCCCGTCGCGCCCATTTTTTCGGACTGGATTCCTAACCCATGGTTCGGAGCGGACGAGTACCGCTCCTGGCTGAAAGCGACCAATAACTGGGCAGGCTATTCGGGCTCCTGGCGAGACTTTCTGATCGCACCCTGGCGACTGGCGACCCAGAGCGTTCTGTTTGTCGGATCACCGGGTCCGCTGTTTTTTCTACTGCCGATCGCGCTGCCCGCCCTGCTGCACCGCAAGGAACTGAGGAGGCTGGGCCTGTTCGCCGCCGCCTTGTTTTATCTGCAGCTCCTCACGTCGAAGCTTCTGCGCTACCACGTCACGATTTTTCCATTTCTGGCGCTGCTTATCGCCGCTCCGCTGGCGGCATCCTTTCGGTCCCCTCGAACGCAGTCCATCTGGCGGGCGGCCATCCTGGGATTGGCCGTGCTCCAGCTCCCCTTCGTCTGGCCGCGGTGGAGCGACGACCGCCTTTTGACCGTATCACCCTCCGCAATCCGGGTTTTCTCCAGCCACGAGCAACGCGACGCGTTTCAGTCGCAACGGCTTGGATCGGTCGATTTGATTCGGACGCACCAGCGTCTCGACCGAATGATGCAGCCCGGCGATTCTTTGCTGGCGCTGACGCCCGGCTACCAGGCATTCCTCCGTCATCCGGTGTGGCTTACTCCCAACTCGACTCCGGCTGTCGAACTCACGCGTTCGGTCTTCGATTCGGCTCTCCAACGCTCCGGACTCTCGGAATTCCGCTTCGAATTGGAGGATCCATCCGAGTGGAGACGCCACTGGCGAGTCAAACTGCGCAGCGATCGGCTCGAAATGGGGCAGGCCTTCTACCGTCCACGTTTTTTCTTTCGCGAGGACGGAATTGCATTGGAGGCCGGCGTCTTTCGGCTGGAACGTAAAGAAGAAGGAGCATTCCTGGTGATTGAGTGCGATCTGAGAGCGCCTCGGCGGATCGACTTCGTTCAGCTTTGGGCGGAAGCCGCCCACTCGGTGTGGAGCGTGCAGTCGATGACTTCCGCGCGGAACGACGAAGGGGAGTCGCAACTCGCCGAGGCCGACTCGGAGTGGCGCTCCCTGCCCTTCAGAATTGAAACCAGATCTCTGAACGCCGTCGAGTCCTCCCAGCTGATCCAGCAATTGAACGCATTCTCGGCCACCCACGTGCTGATCCAGCGAAACCCGGCTCTGGCCTTTCTGGAAAGGTTCTTCGCCGAGCTGGAAGAGTCGAGCCTGTTGGAGCTTCTGTTTCAGGAAGGCGACTACCAATCGTATCGAGTCAACCGAAGAAATTAATTCCGGGCTAGAATCCGCCGCATGGACTCCTCGGCCTCCAGCAGGCGCTCTTCCGCCTCGTATCCGTTCAGAACGTCGTACACTGCGTCCCAATACTCCTGAGAAATCCGCATGTATCCGGCCCCGGTCTGAGCGCTCGGCCTCAAAACCAGATTCTTGAACGTTCGTTCAAATCCCCGAAAGATCGGCGCCGCTTCCAGAACCTCCGAATCCTGATAAAGCGCTTGGATCGTTGGACTAAAGGAGCCTTCGATCGCTCTGATCTTCTGTTCGGGAGCGCTGCTCAAAAAGCGCACCAACTCTGCGGCATGCTCCGGCTGACTGGAATACTTGGAAACCATCAAATGCCACCCGCCCAAAGTGGAAGCCGTGCCCCCCGGCCCGCCCGGAAGCGAAGCCACCTCGAATTTGTCGGAGATGCCCGGATCGTCCCTGGCAAGCGAGTAAACGTAGGCCCAGTTACGGAGAAACGCCGCGTCCCCCCGTTGCCACATCAGACGCGCTTCGTCCTCAGCGAAGGTCAGGATTTCCGGGGGGGATATCCTTCCGATCCAGGTCGCAGCTCGCCGAAACCCGGAGATCGCCTCC
>DATKAT010000042.1:0-13195 GCA_035514675.1 Acidobacteriota bacterium
GATGCGTAATCGCGCAGTTCGTGAGCGACCTCTTCGAGCAGGTAGCGGGACTCGCGCAGCCTGGCCGCAGCGGCTTCGAATTTCGGATCCAGCTCCGAAAGCTCTTCCAGAAGCCGCTGGCTGCGGTCGATCTGCGCCAGCGCGGCAGATTCGTCCTCGTACAGGATGCCGTACGCGCGGGCGGAGTTTTCCAGCCGCTTTTCGGCAGAGGCCAGCAGTCGTCGCTCCCGGTCCAGCTCGACGTCCAGATCGGGCCGCAGGTCGAGCTTCTCGATTTCGTCGATCTGGTAGCGAAGCAGGTCGAGGTTTCGCGCCCGCTCCTGCTCCGACCGGCGGAGAGCCAAAAGACGATCGCTGACCGTCTGCAGCTGCCGATGGACGGCTTGCAGCTGCCGGCGCAGGTCGTCCAGGTCGGCGAAGGCGTCCAGAAAATCCAGTTGCGACGAAGGCTGCAGCAGAAGCTGCTGGTCGTGCTGACCGTGGATGTGGCACAGTTCCACGCCGATCTGGGCGAGCATCCCGAGCGTGATCAACTGGTTGTTGATAAACACCTTGTTGACGCCGGTCAGCGACACTTCGCGGCGGATCACCGCCCGATCGCCGGCGTCGATTCCGGCTTCGGTCAGCTTGCTGCGAACCCGGTGATTTTCGGGAAGTCGAAAAATCCCTTCCACGCGGGCCTTTTCAAAGCCCTCGCGGATCATCTCCTGGGAGGCCCGGCCGCCCACCAGCAGGCCGACGGCGTCGACGATGACCGATTTGCCGGAGCCCGTTTCTCCGGTCAGCAAATTCAGACCGGCGCCGTATTCCGACTCCAAGCGGTCGATCAATGCGAAGTTCTCAATGGATACGAATTCGAGCATAAATGAAAAACCGAAGGACCGGAATCAACTATCGGCGGGGCGCGGCATCCTATTGCCAGGAAAGCCGACAGGCGTCCGTGACGCGGCGGCCGCAGCCTCCGACGGTCTCCCCTTCATGATATTTGTACGGTGGCGTCGGTTACAATCAAATTTTCGAACCAAGGGAGTTTCGGTTCCGGATGTCGGGCGCCGCAGCCTCCGGAGACCGGATCAAGTAAGGAGTTTCGATTGAGCTGGATCGTACTGCAAAGCAGTTTTGGCAATCTCTGGTCTCTGGTTGCCGCCAGCGGGCCGGTGGCGCAGAGCGTCCTGTTGATCCTTCTTTTCTTCTCGGTGTATTCATGGGCCATCATGATTCGCAAGTATCGGGCATTCCGCGATGTGGAGAGCCAATCGGCCGAGTTTCACGAGGAATTCAGCCGGCGCAGCAGCCTCTCCGAGATTTACCGGGAATGCGATGGCTTCCCCATGTCTCCGCTGGCGGGCATCTTCAAGAGCGGATATGAGGAGCTGACGCAGCGGGTCAACTCGAACGACGGCGCGCAAGGCGACCCCCGTCCGCAGCGAGAGGTGATTCTGTCGAGCCTGCCCAGTCTGGAGCGCACCCTTCGCAAGGCCTCCATGGCGGAAATGCTGACGCTGGAGCGATCCCTGAGCTGGCTGGCGACCACCGGAGCCGTGACCCCGTTTATCGGACTGTTCGGAACCGTGATCGGCATCATCAATGCCTTCCAGGGTTTGGGAGAGGGCGCGGCGACGACCATCCAAGCCGTGGCGCCCGGCATCAGCGAAGCTTTGGTCGCCACGGCGGCGGGCCTGTTCGCAGCCATTCCGGCCGTGATCGGCTACAACCATTACATCAGCCGCCTGCGCCACCTGGGCGCGGAGATGGATGATTTCATCGTCGAGTTCATGAATTTGATCGAACGGAGCTTTGCATAAGCGAATGGCCTTCAACAATCAATCCGAAGGGACCCGCCCCAGTCTGGCCGAGATCAACATCGCCCCTCTGGTCGATGTCGTGCTGGTGCTGCTGATCGTTTTCATGGTGACGGCGCCGATCCTGCAGACGGGCATCGAGGTGCGTCTCCCGCAGACGCGGACGGTCGCCAGCGTCGATCCGGAGCAGCGGGCGGTGGTGACGATCAGCCGCGAGGACGTTTTGTTTTATCGCGCCGACCGCATTCATTTCAGCGAGCTGGGAGAACGGCTGCGCATGGAGGTGGGCGACAGCGGCCTGCCCATCTTTCTGCAGGCGGACGAAGACGTGCGCTGGAAGACCATCGTGGCGGTCGTCGACGAGATTCGAATGTCCGGATATGAGAGAATCAGTCTGGTGACGCGCCCTTATCAGGAAAGATGAGTCAAAGGATCCTCCGGTCGCACATTCAGGAAGAATCCGGGCGAAGGGCGTACTGGCTTTCCCTGCTGGGTCATTTTCTGTTGTTCGCCTTTTTCTCCTTCGCCGGGTTTCTGCTGCCCGAGCGCGAGCCGATTCGAATCGGCTCCGGCGCGGGCGGAGGCAGTTCTGGAGATTTCGTGACGGTGGGCCTGGCTGAGGACGTCGGGGGCGGCGCCGACATGTACAAGCCGGCGCTGACTCCGAGACCGGAAGCGGTCGCGCCTCCGCCTGCGGCGGCGCAGCCGGACGCCGCAGCCGAGCCGGAGACGGTCCCGGAGGATGCGTTCGTGGAACGGGCGCAGCCCGTGCCGACGCGAGCGCAGACGCCTCCGGCGGCGACAGAAGAGAAGGCCGAGACGGCCCGCCCGGCGCCGGCAAGGACGCAGGACGTCTTGCCGGAGGCTCGCCCGGGCCAGATTCCAACCGCCCCCGAGCCGGGAAAAACGGGCACCGCCGGAGGGGGCGCCGGCGCCGGCGGGGGCATGGGGTCCGGGCGCGGATTGGAGGTGGGCTCCGGTAGCGGAGAGGGTCAGATCGACTCCTGGTATATCCGGCAGGTGGAGCAACGCATCGGCCAGAATTGGCTGCAGACCTCGTTGGGGGAGCTGGCCAGTCCGGTGGAGGCGATCGCTCTGTTCGACGTCCGACCGGGCGGTCAGGTTGTCAACGTTCGTTTTGAAAAGACCAGCGGCGTGCGCAGCGTCGACCTGGCCGTCCAACGGGCGATTCTGGCCAGCACTCCCCTTCCCCCGCTGCCCTATGAGCTGCGCGGACGTTCCGTCAGTTTTCAGGCGGTCTTTCGTTATCCGCCCAGATGAATGCATCTTAAGGAGTCCATCATGACAAGAGGTTTGCAAGGCGCTGCGGGCGCTTTACTGCTGATCGTTCTGTGCGGTCTGCTGTGGGGCCGGCAAAGCCCGGACGCCGTGATTTTTCCCACCGCCAGCCCGACCCGGCTGGCCGTCGCCGATTTTACGCCGCGGGCGGGCGGCGCCGCCGAAACCCAAACCGCGCTTTCGGTCTTCAACAAGGTGTTGTTCGACGATTTGAAGTTTTCCGCCTTTTTCGAAATCCCCTCGCAGAGCTTTTATCCTTTGCGCCCGATGCGGGTTCCTCAGGACGTGGTATTTGAGGATTGGAGAGTGCCCACGCTGCAGGTCGATTTTCTGGTCTTTGGAAATCTTCAGGTCGACGTGGGCAGGACGGTGGTGGAGGCCTATCTGTACGACGTCAAGACCGGCGAGCAAGTCCTGGGCAAGCGCTTTACGGTCAACGACAGCGCGCTGATCCGCAGGGCCGCCCATCAGTTCGCCGACGAAGTGGTGCGGCAGCTTTCGGCCGGAGCCAGCCGCGGGATCGGATCGACCAGGATCTCGGTGGCGACCCTCAAAGGGGACAGCAAGGAGATCCAGATCATGGACTACGACGGAGCTAATGTCCGGACCGTCACCGCCAACGGCGGCATCAACAAATTCCCCGCCTGGTCTCCCGACAACAAACGGCTGGCCTTCGTCACCAAGCTGCCGGCGGTGGCTCGCTGGGAGCTTTGGCTGCAGGGTCTGGAGGGAGGCCATTCGAAGATCCCGTTCGACAGCAGCTTCGTCTCGTCGCCGGCCTTCTCTCCCGACGGTTCCAGGATCGCCTTCGGCGCCCGCGCGGCCCAAAAGCAGGCGGCCGACGTGTTCGTCTCGGACCCTTCCGGTCGCGCGATACGCAATTTGACCAACCATCCGTCCATCGACACCTCCCCGGCCTGGAGTCCCACTGGCGGGCAGATCGCCTTCATTTCAGACCGTTCCGGAACTCCTCAGGTCTGGGTGATGGACTCCGACGGCTCAAACGTGCAGAGACTGGTGACCGAGGGCGGCCACTGCGACAGTCCGAGCTGGTCTCCAGACGGACGGTACGTTCTGTACTCATGGCAGGCGCCCCGGCAGTGGAAGCACGACGTCTACCTGGTGGAGGCGGCCACCCGGAAGATCCGACAGCTGACTTCCGGATTCGGCAGCAACGAGAGCCCGGCCTGGTCTCCCGACGGCCGCCATATCGCGTTTCAGAGTACGCGAACCGGCTCCAAGCAGATCTTCATCATGAATCTGGATGGAAAGAATTTAAAACAGGTCACGGCCTATGGTATAAACGAGAGCCCCGCTTGGTCCCATTACGAGGAGTAGAGGCTTAAGTTCCGGCGAACTCGCGAAACTTGCGTGCCATGGTTTGATTGTGGAGGTTTGAAATTCAATGAAGCGTTATTCTCATTTGGTTTTTCTGATGGTGTTTTCCAGCGGTCTGCTGACAGTCGGTTCGAGCTGCAAACGGCAGCCTCCGCAGGTGAGCCGCCCCGGCCCGATCGAAAGAGCCCCCGCTGCGGACCGCCCTGCGGCCGCCGCGCCCACCATTCAAATCGGCGCCGAGCCGTCCAGCATTCGCCGCGGGGGGCAGGCGACGCTGAGCTGGAGTTCGACCGACGCCAGCTCCGTGGTCATCGACAGCGGAGTCGGTACGGTTGGACCGAGCGGCACGCTCACGGTGGCTCCGCTGGAATCGATCACCTATACGGCGACGGCTTCCGGACCCGGCGGCGACGCGCGAGCCAGCGCCCGCGTAACGGTGGTCAGGGGAGAAGACGCGGGCACGGTCGACGAGACCGACATCGATCGATTGCAGCGAGCGATCGACGAAGGCAGAGTCCGGCCGGTCTTCTTCGCCTATGACAGATCCGACCTGTCGTCGGAAGCGCGAACGATCCTGGAAGAAAACGCGCGCTGGTTCCGGGAGTTTCCCGGCGCCCGGATCATCATCGAGGGGCATTGCGACGAACGGGGCACCGAGGAGTACAACCTCGCTTTGGGAGATGGCCGGGCCCAGGCCGCCCGGGAATTTCTGGTGCAGCTCGGCGTCGAGCCGGCTCGTCTCGAAACGGTCTCCTACGGCGAGGAAAGGCCTTTCGCCCACGGGCAGACCGAAGCCGACTACGCCCTGAACCGCCGCGCGCACTTCGTGGTGGCCCGCTAGGCCGCAATTCTTACACTGGTTCGTAGCGAGGCGACGGAGAGCGGCGCGGATGCAAGGCGCGCGACGAAGGCCCCCGCAAGGGACGGAGGACATCTCAGGGAGACCGGGGGCGGAGGCCGTCTCCGCGGCGCCTTGGCGCGTGTTGCCGAGACCGCGATGCGGAGGATACAATGGAGTCCTCCGGCGCCTGTTCGGAAGCGCCCGGAGTCCGTGCGAGGAAAGCTTATGAAGAAGTTGCTTTTGATTCTAATGTTTTCTCCGGCTCTGCTGGCCCAGAGCACCCGCGAGGAGATCGTCCGCCTCCAGAGCGACGTTTTGCAGCTGCAAAGCCAGATTCGAATGCTGCAAAAGACCATTGACGAGCAAAATGGAGTGATCCTCTCGCTGCTGGAGCAGCTCAACGACCAGGTGGCGGAAACCAGGGCCGAACAGCAGGACGTGGCGCGCACCGTTCGGTCGCAGACGTCTTCCCAGGAGTCGACCGTCAACCAACTGCGCGAAGAGTTCGGTCGGATGTCCGCTCAGCTTGGCGATATGGACAACCGAATGGCGGCCATTCAACGCCGGCTGGAGGAGAACCAGGTGCGCGTGCAGACGCTGCGCAACCCCGGATCGTCGCTGGAGGGCGCTGTCGAGCCGGACCGCATCTATAGCGCGTCCTATAACGATTACCTGATGGGTAATTACGAGCTGGCGATCGCAGGATTTCAGGACTTCCTGAGCGATTTTCCAGACAGCAGATATGCCGACAACGCCGCCTATTACCTGGGCGACAGCTATTTTCGGCAGGGGCGATTCGAACAGGCCGTACAGGCTTTCGACCAGGTCATCAACCTCTACCCGAAAGGAGACAAGACGCCCGTCGCCTACTACAAGAAGGCGGTCTCCTACGAATCGCTGCAGAAGATGGAATCGGCCATCGACACCTACAAAAGGCTCAGCGCGCTGTTTCCCGACAGCCCGGAAGCGCGACTGGCTCAAGAAGAGCTGGAGAAGCTGGGGATCCGCTAAAACGGCACGTCGTCGTCGGTAATGCCCACTTCCATGTCCGAAACCTGCTCTTCGCCGGACGGATGCTGAGCTTGGCCCTTGGACTCCAGCATCTGCATGTTGGAGGCGATGACTTCGGTCGTTCGGCGCTTGTTTCCGTCGCGGTCGTCCCATTCGCGGGTCTGCATCTTTCCCTCGATGTAGACCAGGCGGCCCTTTTTCAGGAATTCCCCGCAAATTTCGCCGAGGCGGCGCCAGGCGACGATGTTGTGCCATTCGGTGCGCGACTGCCTCTGCCCGTTCGCATCGACCCAGGATTCGTCGGTGGCCAGCGAAAAATTGGCCACCGCGCTCCCCGATGCCGTCCTGCGCAACTCGGGGTCTCTGCCCAGCCTGCCTATCAAAATCACTTTGTTGACCATTTCAATTCTCCCCTTCAGTCGGTAATCGTTTTCGGAAGCGTCGACGCCCCCTTCCGCTACTATAACGTTCGAGTCCGAAAAAGGGCGATTTCTGCGTTCTTCGATCTTCGATCTTCGTTCTAGGTTCTGGGTTCTTGGTTCCTGTCAAGTTCAGATAAAGGTGGACGCCGGGGGCATTCTGGCTCCCGCCTCCCGATCGCTCCATCCGGAAATTGAACCAAAACCGTTACCGCAGCCTTGACTCTGCGCCCAAGGCGAACAACGAAGAACCAAGAACTCAGAACGCAGAACCCGGACCGCGGCCTAGAACCGAATCCGTTCGGTCCGTTCGGGGCCGGTCAGTTCGATTTCCCTTTCCACGCGGCGGCCGTCCCGGAAATACGCGATGGAGACCCGTTCTCCGGGGCGGCGGTCCTGAATCGCGCGGATGACGTCGTTGCGGTTTTCAATGGCTTGTCCGGCCAGAGACACCAATACGTCGCCGCCGATCAGAATCGGGATGTTGCCGTAAAAAACGCGCCGATTCCCTCCTCTCAGGCCCGCAGCTTCAGCGGTGCCGCCGCGGGCCACCTGCTCGATCAGGAAGCCTTCCTCCACGGGGAGGTCTAGAGCCCGGGCCAATTGGCGTTCCAAAGGCCTGCCGGAGATTCCGAACACGGGGCGCAGAACCCGTCCATGCTCCAGCAGGTCCGGGAGCACCCTGGCGATGGTTCCGGCTGGAACGGCGAATCCGATGCCCACGTTCTGACCGGTGCCCGAAATAATGGCTGAATTGATTCCGATGACCTCGCCTCGCGTATTCAGCAGCGGCCCTCCGCTGTTTCCCGGATTAACGGCGGCGTCGCTCTGGATCAGATCGTCGATGACCCCTTCCCGGGTTTCCAGGCTGCGTCCCAGCGAGGAAATCACCCCGGTCGTCAGCGTTCGCTCCAAACCGAACGGATTTCCGATCGCCAGCACCTTCTGCCCGACTCGAAGGTTCGAATTCTCGGCCAGTTTGATCGGTCGGCACAGGTCTGGGGGACAATCGATGCGCAGCACCGCCAGGTCGCTCAGAGGGTCTCGGCCCACGATTTCCGCTTCGTGCCTGGACTCGTCAAATAAAGTGATCTGCAATTGCCGTGCATCCTGAATGACGTGATGATTGGTGAGAATAAGACCCCGATCGTCGATCAGAAAGCCGCTGCCGGTTCCCTGCCGCGGAATCGGTTGAAGCCAGAAGCCCAGCTCCAAACGCGTGCTGGTGACGTTGACTACCGAACGGCTGAGAGCTTCGTAGATTTGGATGTTGATGCGTTCGTCCCCCGTCAGCGGGTTGTCGAACGTAATGGCTTCCGGCTGGCGAAACTCGGCGACGGCTGGAGCCGGCGAACTCCATTGCAGCGCCGCAAGGACAACGAGGGCGGAGACGGCGCTGCTGACGGCAACGATTTTCCAGAAGTCTTTTCGATTCACGGTTGGCGGCTCCCTTCCATTGCGGAGTCTCTTATTATATGCGCTCCTTGGGCCTGAAAGTTTTACGCTGACAGGTCTTCAGGCGCAGGAGAGCCCGCGGGTTCGGAAACAGTGCGGTGCAGCAGGGCGCTGGCGCCGGCAGTCAGAAGGCAGGCGAACAGAAGCACGAAGCGGTAGCCCCAGGCGCTGTAGAAGAATCCGGCGGCGAAGACGCAGGCCGAGACTCCCAGTTGAGAGGCTGCGTTTCGGAGAGCCAGAAACGCCCCTCGCCTGGTTTGGTCGATCAGTTCGGTCTGCAGGGTCTGCAGCGCCGCCTGACGAAAGGCGATCAGAAGGCTGACGCCGAACAAGATGACGAACAGATCGGCGAGGCGGGAGGCGGCTGTGACGGTCAGCAGCAAGAGCGCCAGAAGCGTATTGGACAGGAGAAAGACTCGCCGCTTCGTCCACCGGTCGCTGAGGCGGCCCGATAGCGGGCTTCCCACGGCGGCGGCCAGGCCCGCCACCAGAAACACCCACGAAATCTGTACGCTGCCCAGCTGAAACCTGTCGCCCAGATAACCCGGGATGAAAGCGAGAAACGCAAGCGTGGCGCCGGAGACCAGAAATGACGTGCCCAGCGCCCCCTGGAGGCGGGGTTGACGCAACAGCCGCAGGTAGACGTTCCAGGCAGCGGCGCGACCCTGAGCGCTCTTTGTTTCCGAGGTTCGAAGGGCCCACAGGGAGAGCGCGAAAACGGCCAAGGCGCCTGCCGCCAGTCCCCTGTAAACGGATCTCCAGCCGAAGGCTTCGGCCATCCAGGCGCCGAGCGGAATCCCCATGATCAGCGCTGCGAAATACGAGCTCAAGACGAAGCCCATCACCCTTCCCCGTCGCGCATAAGCGAACTTGTCTCCCACCAGGCTAGCCACAACCGTCGATAAAACTCCGCCGCAGGCTCCGGCCGCGCTTCGGGCGGCCAGCAGCTGGAGAAGGCTCGCGCTTTGAGCGGTCGCCAATCCGGCCAGGGACAGGCCCAGCAGTCCACCGCGCAGAAACGGCTTTCTCCCCAGCGCGTCAGAGAATGGCGACAGCAGCAGTGCGGAGAGGGCGGCGGCCAGCGCATAAACGCTGAATACCCAGCCCAGACGGTGTAATGGCGCCTGCAGGTCGTCGCTGAGGGTTCCCAGAAGCGGAATCAGCAGCTGATTGTCGACGGAGGCCAGAAACAGGACGCTGAAAAGCGCGGCGATCAGCGCTTTCTCGCCGAGCGGACGTTGATTCAAAGCCATCCCTCAACCGGCTGGCGCGGCGACGTCCGGGCAGGCGCCTCGGATCCGGCCGGCGCCAAATTCAGGATTATGAATCCAGTCATCCCGTCCGCCCTTCAGACTTCATATCAACTCTCATGACCCAGGCGTGATCGTCGGGGTTCCGATAATAATCGCTGCGAACCAAAACTTTCTGAAATCCGAAGCGGGCGTACAGCTCCAGAGCGGCGCGATTTTCAGAGCGCGCCTCCAGGATGCAGCTGTGGCATCCCGCAGCTCTGGCTCTGACAAGGACCGCCTCGAGCAGGGCCGTGGCGACGCCCTTTCGCTGAAACCGTTTGAGCACTGCAATCTTGTGCAGCTCCGCTTCCGGAGGAAGAAGAAGGGCCAGGGCGAACCCCGCCAGCCGCGGCGCGGCCTCGGAACGGGCGCCCAGCAGGAGCCATTTCGGGTCGACGGCGCATTTTCGCAGATCGCTTGAGCTCCAAGGGTGGAGCCCCGAGGCTCGATCGATGCGAAGCGCCTCAGCCAGCTCCCGCTCGCGGACCGGGCCCACCAGAAGGCTCATGACTCCCCGGACGCCTCCGCGTCGGAAGGCCGGAGGTAATTGGCCTTCAACTGAGCGGCGTCGAGCGCTTTCCCGGCGCTCATCCGCCGGAAGCCGATTTCGCAAAGGGCCTCCAGGATCTGGTTGTCGGTTCTGAGGATGCGACCCGCCGGGCGGACGGCTCGAATGGTTCCGCTGTAAAGCTGGGCGGCGTCACCCACGTATAAACACCCGGACTCCGGGGTGGAGCGCAGCCATTCTTCAGGCGATCCCACGATCTCAGCGCCCTCCGGCTCCAGCGCTTCGGGGTCTTCGGTTCGATAGACGGCGCCGTAGATCTGCCGTCTGCGAGCGTCGATCATGGGGGCCACCCGCTCCGCGAGATGGCGATGGCGCCAGGCCAGGGCCTTGAGCGTCGAAACCGCCACGGCGGGACGGTCCAGCGCCTGGCAGAAGGCCTTGACGGCAGCCAGCCCGACCCGAAGGCCCGTGAAGGACCCCGGACCGGAAGCCACAACGAACGTCCCCACGTCCCGAATCCCCAAGCCGGAGTTGTCGAGCAGGAAGTCGACGTAGTCGATCAAGCGGTCCGAATACTCCAGCGGCGTTTTGAGCATCGCCAGACCAACGATCTCGCTGTTTCTGCTCAGAGCCACTCCCCCGCTGTTAGTGGCCGTATCCACGCTCAACAGGTACATGTCGCGTTCAGATGCCCAGGGCAATCAGAATCGAAGGATCTCGTCGCCATTTTCCGCGTCCTGGTGGACTCCATCTGTTCACCGGCTCCTGATAGAGTAACCCATTATGGACAACCTCACGCCCATGATGCGCCAATACCATGAAATAAAGCAGGCTCACCCCGACATGCTCCTTTTTTTTCGTTTGGGGGATTTTTACGAAATGTTCTACGAGGACGCGATCGCGGGCAGCCGTGAGCTGGAAATCACGCTCACCTCGCGCAACACGGATCGCGAAGGCCGGAAGATTCCGATGTGCGGGATTCCCCATCACGCCGCGGCGGGATACGTCGCCCGGCTTCTGAAGCGCGGCTATAAGGTGGCCGTCTGCGACCAGGTGGAGGAGCCCCGGCAAGCCAAGGGGATCGTTCGTCGGGAAGTCACGCGCATCCTGACCCCGGGCACGGCCATCGACGAGCAGCTGCTGGAGTCGAAGGAGAACAACTTTCTGGCCGCGCTGCACCGCGCGGAAACCGGGACGGCGGTCGCTTTCCTGGATGTTTCAACGGGAGAATTCTGCGCCGCGCAGTTTTCGGGAGAACGGGCGGACGAGGCTCTGTTGCAAGAGCTGCACCGATTCCGCCCCCGCGAAATCGTGTTGGCCCGCGGCCAGCGGGAGCGCTGGGAGAGCGTCCTCCCGGAGGAGCTGCTGGAGAGCGTCGTTGCGACTCCGGAGGCCGACTGGATCTTCAATCGAGACTACTCGGAAAGACTGCTGAAGCAGCACTTCCAGGTCTCGAGTCTCGCCGGCTTCGGCCTGGAGGACCGTCCGCTCGCCGCGGGCGCCGCCGGCGCGCTGCTGCACTACGTGCGCGAAACGCAGAAAAACGGGCTTTCCCACGTTTCCAGAATCAGTCTCCTCGATTCCAGCCGCTGTTTGAAAATGGACGACGACACGGTTCGCAATCTGGAGCTGCTGCAGGGAATGGACGGGAACCGAAAGTTCACGCTGCTGGCCACGCTGGATTTGACTCGCACCGCCATGGGGGGGCGCCTTCTCCGCCAGTGGGTTTGCCGCCCTTGCCTTGACCTGCGGGAAATCGAGAGTCGGCTGGACGGAGTCGAGGAATTGAAGGCTTCCGTCATCGGAATGAAGGCTCTCGAGAAGCTGCTGGCCTCGGTGCGCGATGTGGAGCGCCTGATCGGCCGGGTCACGATGGAAACGGCCAACGCCAGGGACCTGCTGGCGCTGCGGGATTCCCTGAAAGTGCTGCCGCTGCTGGATCAGGAGCGGAGTCGATACAGCAGCGAGCTGCTGCGAACTGAAATTGAACCTTTGGACGATGTCGCGGAGTTGTTGGAGGCCGCGATCGACGAAGACGCTCCCGCCGTCCTGGGAGAAGGCGGGCTGATCCGGGAAGGGTTCGACTCGGAGCTGGACGAACTGCGCGGGATCGCAAGGAAGGGCAAGGACTTTATCGCCGGTCTGGAAGAAGCGGAGCGCAGACGGACGGGAATCTCCTCCCTGAAAGTGAAGTTCAACCGGGTTTTCGGATATTTCATCGAGGTCACTCGGGCCAACCTCGATGCGGTGCCCGAGCGTTATCTTCGCAAGCAGACGCTGGCTTCGGCCGAGCGCTTCATCACGCCCGAGCTCAAGGAGTACGAGGAGAAGGTGCTCGGCGCCGAGGAGAAGATCGTCGCGCTGGAGCGCGAGGCGTTCATTCGGGTCCGGCGGGAGGTCGCGGCTCGGGCCCAGCGGATTCAGAAAGCGGCGCAGGTCCTGGCGCTGCTGGACGTTCTTCTCAGCTTCGCCGAGGCGGCCCATCGCCACCGCTACGTTCGTCCGCAACTGGATTCCAGTCAGAAGCTTCTCATCCGGGCCGGCCGCCACCCCGTGCTGGATCTTCATCTCTCCACCCCCTTCGTTCCCAACGACCTGGTCTGCAACAACGACAGCGATCAGATGCTGATCCTGACGGGACCCAACATGGGCGGCAAATCGACCTTTCTGCGCCAGAACGCCTTGATCGTCATCATGGCCCAGATGGGGTCGTTCGTGCCCGCCGACGAAGCGCGCATCGGGCTGGTCGACCGAATCTACACCCGAGTCGGGGCGGGCGACGATCTGGCCCGCGGCCGCTCCACCTTCATGACCGAAATGATCGAAACCGCGCGAATCCTGAACACCGCCACTTCGCGCAGCCTGGTTCTGCTGGACGAGGTCGGCCGCGGCACGGCCACATTCGACGGATTGTCGATCGCCTGGGCCGTCGCCGAGTACCTCGCTACGTCGCAAGACCGCAGACCCCGCACCATCTTCGCCACCCATTACCTGGAGCTGACGCGACTGGCCGACCATCACGAAGGCGTCCGGAACTACTGCGTGGCCATTCGCGAATCCGGAAGCGGAATCATTTTTTTTCACAAGGTGATGCCGGGCGTCGCCAGCAAGAGCTACGGCATTGAAGTGGCCAAGCTGGCCGGACTTCCGCCGGAAGTGGTGGATCGAGCCCGAGAGATCCTGAAGCGCCTGGAGCGCAAGCAGCTGAATCTGAGCGGAGAACGGCGCTC
>DATKAT010000043.1:0-6356 GCA_035514675.1 Acidobacteriota bacterium
ATGAACCAGGACTGCCTCCCGGATGATGGCCGTTGCTCCGATCCACGAATCGGCGACCGAGAGGTTTCCCTCAGCTTTCAGACGCGCCGCTGCTTTCAGGATCGCCGGCTCGCATGAGACCCATTCGGGCGGGAGGGAATCCAGAAGCCGCAGAGCACTCCAGGCTGCCTCTTGACCCTCATTACGCAGGATCAGATACAAAAGCTCCATACCTCTCATGAATGAGACAAAAAGCCGGCAATCCCCTTTCTCGGCGCTTCGCATCAGCGTCTGCACTCGGTCGGCGCCCAGTTCATTGCTGCGCAGGGCTATCAGAGCGGAAGTGTCCAGCACGAAGAAGTTTTTCTCAGCCGGCATTTGTGAAGGAAGACCTCACGGGTTGGGTTGGGCCAAGGGCGAAAACAGCTCAGGAATTTTCACGCCTGCGGTCCTTTTGTCTTTCCTTCAGAAGGTCCTCGACCGACACTTTTCCTGAACCGCGAAACGCCTTGAGGGGGTCCGACGGGAGAGGAATGACCCGGACGGTATTTCCCTCGATAACCCATTCCAACTGGGTTTTCGGTCCGATCCCAAGTCGCCTGCGCACCTCGGAAGGCACCGACACCTGTCCCCGTTTCGTCACCTTTGTACGCATCACTCTGATTCTACAAGAAATTAGGGGACTGTACACGTCATTTTTCAAATCTACATGCTACCGTGCGTTAAGGGCGGCTTCGGCCAGTCGTCGCGCCTTCCCACGCCGCACAGACCTCTTATCGACCTGACGCCGCCCCTACAGGGCTCGCCCGGAATGGGGCACCCCCGATTCCCCTGGGCGTTGCCCGGGGCTCTCGGATGATTGCGCGCCTTCAGCGCGCCGGATCCCGATTCGCGCCGCAAACGCCGGGGCATCCGGACTCTTGGTCACCGACTCCTGACACCTGACGCCTGAAAAATGAACCGCGGAACCTCAGATGACCTTTCATCGACTCGGTCGGTTGCCCCGCCCCGCGCCGTAGGCGCCTACGGCGCGGGGCGGGGCGTTGCGACTGCAGTTGCGCTCCTGTCGCATGTGGAATTCCATTCGAAAGGGAAAATGAAAATGGTAAAAAGGCCGCCGCAAGATTAGTCTTCTCGTTCGATTCTAGGCTACGTCTTCAGCAGGTCCGTGCTGAAAAAGAATCGTGCGGTCGCTCTGATCGTCGGATGTCTGCTTTCGGCCACCAATCAGTTGGACGCGCTGCTGGCCGGAAATCCGCCTCCGGCCCTTTTTCTCAAAATCGCTTTCAATTTCGTCATCCCCTTCACCGTCGCATCGGTCAGCGCTGCCCTCAATCGCCGGAATCGAGGCTTGGCGTGTCCGGAGGTCTTCGTCGCGCGATACCATCATGCGGCTGCTGAACGTAGTCGGCGAAAAATGCATGCGGCTGATGCAGGAAAAAATGAAGAATCTGGATTGCCGCCACATTCAGGTTGACGAGATCTGGTCTTTCGTCGGGAAAAAGCAGAAGCGCGTCACGCTGAAGGACTCAAGCGAACTTGGCGATCAATATACCTTTGTGGCCATCGATGCGGAAACGAAACTGGTCCCGGCCTTCCGCGTCGGGAAGCGCGACGGGCTGACAACACGCCGCTTTCTGGAAGGTCTTTCGGAAACGGTCAGCGGAAAATTTCAACTGACAAGCGACGCTTACAGGCCCTACATCGAATCGGTTGAGCGCGTTTTCGGCGCTGACGTTGACTACGCTCAAATGATCAAGGTCTTCGGCGGAAGCATCGAGCCCGGCCGCGAGCGCTACAGCCCCGCCAGTTGCGTCGGCACGCAGGTGAGCATAATACAGGGCCGACCGGAGCGGGAACCGGTGAGCACGTCCTATGTCGAGCGACAGAACCTGACGATGAGAATGAGCATGCGCCGGTTCACGCGTTTGACAAACGGATTCTCAAAGAGCCTGAAGAACCTGAAGGCGGCCGTAGCCCTTCACTTCGCCCACCACAACTTCTGCCGAGTGCATTCGACCCTAAAATGCACGCCGGTAATGGAAGCAGGAATCACGGATCGGGTGTGGAGCCTGAAAGACATCCTAAGAGTTTGGTGAGCGTCATACGGAAATGATACTGTCTGAAGCGTTTAGGAGTGAAAGGATGCCGTCTTTTTATGAGTTCTTTGCGGGGGGCGGAATGGTGCGGGCAGGCCTCGGTTCGCAATGGCACTGCCTTTTTGCCAATGATTTCGACCATAAGAAGAGCCGGATTTATCGCGAAAACTGGGGAAGATGCGAATTGGTGACATCCGACATTCGGGCGCTTCAAACAAAGGACGTCCCCGGAACCGCCGATTTGGCGTGGGCGTCTTTTCCTTGCCAAGACCTCTCTTTGGCTGGCGGTGGAGCTGGCCTGAAGGGGGATCGCTCCGGAACATTTTGGCCGTTTTGGGGTTTGATCCGGGGATTAGCGCAGGAAGACAGGGCCCCGTCGCTAGTTGTGCTCGAAAATGTGTGCGGAACGCTTACTTCCCACAAAGGGGCGGATTTTTCGACTATTTGTGAGGCGCTCCGGGTAGGCGGCTATCGGTTTGGAGCCATCGTGGCGGACGCCGCGCTCTTCGTCCCTCAGTCTCGCCCTCGCCTATTCATCGTATGCGTGAGGGAAAATGTCGATCTTCCGGAGGGAATTACGACGAACGGCCCCTCGCCTCCATGGCACACTCGGGCTATTGCAAGGGCTTTCGACCGACTTCCTTCGCTAGCGAAACGCAAATGGGTCTGGTGGGAACTCCCGAGGCCCGCTAAGCGAACGGTGGAATTTGCGGACTTAATCGAGGAAGAACCGACGAGCGTCACTTGGTTCTCTCCCGATGAAACGCTCCGCCTTCTGGACATGATGAGTCCCGTCAATCGCGCCAAGGTCATTGAGGCGCAGCGCCGAGGGCGAAGAATCGTCGGAACCGTCTATAAGCGTACACGCACGAACGCTAATGGCCGCAGGGTGCAGCGCGCGGAAATTAGATTCGACGGTCTCTCTGGTTGTCTGCGCACGCCCGCCGGAGGATCCAGCCGCCAGGTGGTTGTTGTCGTCGACGGAGAATCGGTCAAGTCGCGCCTGATCTCAAGCCGGGAAACAGCCCGGCTGATGGGCCTGACTGATGATTACGTGCTCCCTCGCAATTACAACGAGGCCTACCACCTTACTGGAGACGGCGTGGTGGTCCCCGTCGTGCGGCATCTGGCCTCCCACCTATTCGAGTTGATTCTGAAAGCTTCCCGTACTACGGTTGCAGCGTGAGCGTCATTCCCTGCCAAAAGAACGCGGAGCTCCGCAAGCTTATCGAAGAATACGCCGATGTCCTGAAAACCCGAGCGCATGAGTTGGGAACACATGGGTTGAGTGAGCGCGACTTTTATGAAGGCGGCCTGTTTCGAGGCGCAATTGAAAAGCTTCGCGGGCAGTTTTCTGCCACGATGAGGCAGAAGCGCGAGTTCGTACGGCACGTTCTCAATTACATGCAGGACTTGGGCTTTATTGCCAATTGGGAGTCGGCTGAAGGATCAATGCGGCATGACCACATGGTTGAATTGCCGACAGGGCGTCTTGCCGCAATTGAATTGAAGGGGTGCCTTGACGGGAACAACACCAACATCTTCGAGCGTCCAGCTTCAGCGCATGAATTTATTATTTGGAGCATCTGCACGAATGCATCTGCGGACCCTCGATTGAACTCTTGGTCGGGCATCCATACGCGTCTGAGCGCTGAGATCATTGAGAGGGGGCAGCGAGTCGACGGAGTCATCATTTGGGATATGGTGTGCGGAACCGTCGGCAGGCCGTGCCCTAAAATGGCCGATTCGAGCGGCGTCCCCGTGGCACACTACATCCTTCCTCCTCCTTGCATCTACGTTCTCCCAGCGACTATCCCAACCCCAAGGGCCAACCCGTCCCCAGTCGCCCAGACCCTTGGCGAGGTTCAATTACTGCAAGCATTCCACGAGTGTTTCCGGGGAAGGGGTGAGGACGTGAATTATGTGGATTTTGAAGTCGAGCATAGAGGGGCGGAGACCGCGAGGAGGACCACAATTCGGCGCGGAGGAGAGGTTGTGAGAGAATCGAAGCTCACAGCAATTCGGAGGTCCTGATGAGACCAGACCCTGCCGCGAGGCCAGCGACGCGCGCGGTTTAGAGCAAGAGCACTATGCTTGCGGTGCTGGTTCAAAGACTCTTGCATTCAATGGGATATGGGTGGAATACCTATATTTGGATCGTTTGTCTGGACTGAATCTCCAATACAACACACTCTTACAACGCTACCCGTGGCTGGAGTCTATCGTCTAGGGGCACGCCCAAAAGCACCAACACCCTGTTAGGACACTACCGGAAATCCGAAGGCGTCCGCTCGGACGACGGAGGCTGAACGGCACTTCGCATGCGAAGGTTTGCCAGGCAGGGCCGTCAAGGCGGGCGGGGTCAGGCGCCGTCACTCGATGACGGTGGGCGGGACGACGGAGACGAAATTCAGCGCGGAGTCGCCGAACATCTCCTGCGCCATGATGGGATGGGTGGATTCCACGAGAAGGTAGCCGCCGGTTTGAATCAGCAGGCTCTCGAGCAGTTCCGACAGCAGTTGCGATCGACGCGCTCCGCCGGCCAGACTCAATTGCCCCTGTCCCGTTACGAATCCGTTTCGATCGCGCACGGTCAGGCTGATCTCTGCGGTTTCCGCCCCCGGATTCAGGAAGGCCAGCCCGGTGAAAATCTCGGGGAAATTCGCCACATACCCGAAAACCGCTTTGCGAAAGGCCTTCTCCTGGAGCGGAAAAGCGGTTGCGAATCGAAGGCTTTCGGCTTCGCCGTAAATGACGTCGGCCTGCGAGATGAGGTTGACGAACTCGAGCTCCATGGAGCCGACCGCAAGCGGCGAACCGCCCGGATGCAGCTTCAGAAAGCTTCCCACATCCAGTTCCAGGGAACGCCCCGGCCACATCCCGATGGGATCGGAGCGGACCCATTCCCCGCCGCTGTCTCTGAGCGCCGTCAGGTGCGCGGCGCTCCAGAAGACGTGGCGGTTGACCAGTTTGAGGTCCGAGAAGACGGTCGCACCCGGGCCGGCGGCGCCGCTGGCCAGTTGCGGCGAGGCGACGATTTTTTCGGCAATCGGCGGGCGGGCGCTCATCCCGGCCGCGCTTCGCGGAAAGCGGTGCATCTGAAATCCGACGAGGCCTCGAGCGCCGGCCTCCGCCACAATGTCGGCCGTTCGAATCGTCTCCTCGATTTCGAAGATCTCCGCGACGGTTCCAAAGAGCATCTGGCGCGGGCCGAGCTCGATCGTCCTCTCCGGCGCCAGCAGAACATCGGGATCCTCGAATGCCTGAGCGGGCGGCGGGGCCAGCAGTCTTAGCCTCACGCTGACCGCCTCGTCTCCCCTGGGGTTGATCAAACTCAGGAACGTGTCGGCCGCCTGCCCTCTGTACGCGTCCGGGCCCTGGTACACCCGGCTGAAGTGAAGGCGCTCGAACGATTCGATGAAGGCCACGTCGCCTTCCATTTCGCTCAGGGCGAAGCTGCCGGCCAAAAAGACCGGCGCCAGACTCGGATTGTCGGTCGTCAACAGCACCCAGGCAGGCTCCTGGGGGATCGCTTCAAAGATCTCTCTGCCCAGCAGCGACAGCTGACTGCCTGGCTCCAGATGAAAACCGGACGGGTTGCGAGGAAGCGTAAGCAGGCCGCCGTCGGAGCCGAACGCGGAGAATTCGACGCCGGTGGGCAGCTCGGAGAAGTTCGACACCGCGAAGCCGGTGAATCGCTCCGCGTCGCTCTGAAAAAAGGGAAAATAGAACTCGAAGACGGCGGGCGTCTGGTGCAGAACCTCATCGCTGAAAACGCTCAAAAGCTCATCGTCCGGATCGCTCCTGCGCGTCACCGTTCTCATCGCGATGAAGTGATCGGCGTCCAATTCCAGCCCCTGGATCCGCGCCGACCGTTGACTGCTGGAAACTTCGATTCCGGTGAAGACGAGCTCCTCGCCGCTCGACCCGGAGCGGGCGAACACCTGAAATGCGTCTCCAGCGGAGGTTTGTCCGGCCATGCTGGTCGGCGCATTCCATGTCAGATCCACAATCCCGGCGTTGACCTGGGCAACCTGCACGAGCGACGGCGGCATGGTCTGGGTTCGCAGCCATGCGCCCTGGCTGTCGGAGTGGGCCTCGTTCAAGAACTGAAACAGGGCGTTGTCTGCGGGAAATACCGCGTTGTGGCGAAGGTTCAGGCTGTTCAGCTCCGTCAGTTGCATGATCTCTGAGGGAATTCGCCCCTGCAGGAGATTCGTCGACAGGTCCAGCGTCTTCAATCCGGCCATTTGCGCCAGCTCAGTCGGCAACGGCCCC
>DATKAT010000044.1:0-18179 GCA_035514675.1 Acidobacteriota bacterium
GTGACGGCAACCATAGCGATCCTGAACAGGCTGGCATCGAGGGGCGTTTGGAACAAGTGGACCATCGCGGCGATCACCCCGGCGCCGGCGGGAATCGGCAGGCCTGCGAAATGCTTCAGGTCCTGAACGTTCGCGTTAAACCGGGCCAGGCGCATAGTGCCGCACACCAGAAAGACGAAGGCCGACAGTCGGGCGAAGTTGCCCAGATCCGCCAGTCCCCAGGAATAGATCAGCACGGCTGGTGCGACTCCAAAGCTGATGACGTCGGCCAGTGAATCCAGCTGCAGACCGAAGTCGCTGGAGGCGTTCGCCATTCGAGCCACTCTTCCATCGATCCCGTCCAGAACCACCGCGACTCCGATGGCGATCGCGGCGTGCCCGTAATTCCCGTTCAAGGTGGCGATGATGGAAAAGAAGCCGGCGAAGAGGTTTCCGACGGTAAATGCGGAGGGGAGCAGATAGACGCTGCGTCGAATCTTGCGCGAAGGAGCGAAGAGGCTTCTCGCTTCCTTTTCCAGATTTGTCGTGTTCACTCCAGGTCGATCCATCGGGCAATCACGCTGCTTCCGCCGCGCACCCGATCTCCCGCCGAAACCAACACTTCGCAATCGGAGGGGCAATATATGTCCGCACGGCTTCCAAAACGTATCAATCCCAGTCTATCACCTTTGTCGACGATGTCCCCGATCCCTTTCCACGGCACGATCCGTCGGGCGACCAGACCCGCGATCAGCGAAAAGGTCAGAGGCCTGGCTCCTGCGATGGTAAATACAACCTGCTCGTTCTCCACCGATGCATCGTCTGAGAAGGCGAGCTTGAACCGCCCCGGTCGGTGTTCCCGGCGAATGATTTCACCAGCGATGGGCGCCCGATTGACGTGCACGTCGAAAATCGAAAGGAAAATGGAAACCCTCTTCCCTTCCCCCGTGTCCTTGACGCCAACGACCTTGCCGTCGGCCGGACTGACGATGACCGAAGGGTCCTGCGGGACGATGCGGTCGGGATCGCGGAAGAAATAGATGACAAAAAGTCCGAGAAGCAGCAGGAGAAATGCGAAGGGCCACAGGCCCAGCCAGAAGACGAGCGCCGCAGAGGCAGCCAGAGGAACGAGAAAGAGATAGGCGTCTCGAACCATGATCGGTGGAACCGCTTTCAAAGAAAAAAGCGCCCGGTTGCGCCTGCATCGTCAGGTGTGCCGGCAACCGGACGCCCGAGGTTTCGACCAAACTCAATGAGTCTGGCTTCAGTGGACCTGCCCTTCCAACTGATGTTGACTGATAATGATCTGCATCTGATCCTTCAGCGCCAGCTTTTTCTTCTTCAGAACGGTTTCTTCCAGCTGCTCTTCCGGATTCAAGAAGGGCTTATTCGTATACTGCTCGAGCTGCTCCTCGTATCGCTGATGCTCTTTCACCAACGTTTGGAACATCTCGTTGTGCTTCAGCAGATACTCCTTGACCACGTTTTCGTCCACCGTGTACCTCCTTTTCTTGGTTGTATTTGCGGATGTTTGGATTCGGGCGGGTGAAAGAACCGATTGATCATTCTTCCTGATGTGACAATGTAGCAGATCGTTTCGGATGGATCAAGCGCTTTGAGAGGAGGAAGGGTTTCAGGTTTCAGGTTTCAGGTTTCAGGTTTCAGGTTTCAGGCGGCCTGCGCCGTGCGTTCGCGAGTTGACAGCGGGTGGTTCATCGTTCGACCGACAAGCCTCGTCGTCTTTGGAATCGCTCCAGAGCCAGTTCGATGAGTTCGGTCAGCAGGTCTGAATAGCTCAGTCCGGAGGCCACCCAGAGCTTGGGATACATGCTGATGCGCGTGAAACCTGGGATCGTGTTCGGCTCGCTGACGAAAAGCTCTTCCGAGACGCGATCCATCAAAAAGTCGATGCGGGCCATGCCCTCGAGCTGAAGGACGCGGTAGGCTGCCAGGGCCAGGGTGCGGACCTGTCGAGACTGCTCGGGACTGAGCGGCGCCGGAGCCAGCAGGCGGCTTTGGTCGCTCACGTACTTGGCTTCGTAACTGTAAAAGTCGCCGGACGGCACGATCTCTCCCGGAAGGGAGGCGCGGGGCTGAAGATTTCCAACGACGGAAACTTCGATTTCGCGGGCATCGATTCCCTTTTCCACGATGACCCAGTCGTCAAATTGCAGCGCTTTCGCGACGGCGCCTTCCAAATGGGCGGTTTCAACGATTTTTGAGATGCCCACGGAGGATCCGAGGTTCGCCGGCTTAACGAACAAAGGCAAGGGGAGCGAGCCAAGAACTCTCGACGCCTGACGATCTTTGTCCTCCTCCCATTCACTTCGATGAAAGTCGACCCAGTCGACGACGGGCAGGCCCTGTTGTCTGAGGATCTGCTTGCAATGGATCTTGTTCATGCCCAAGGCGGAGGCGCAGACACCGGCGCCGACGTACGGAACTTGCATCAGTTCCAGCAGCCCCTGAACGGTCCCGTCCTCTCCGAATGGCCCATGCAGAACTGGAAAAACTGCATCCAATTCCTTCCTGCTTGCCGCCATCCAGGCGATCCAGTTGCGGCAGGCAGGGAACTCCACGTCCGCAGCGTTCTTCAGATCCAGCAGGGAGCGGAGTCGTTCGGGAGTCAGGCTTTCGCCGTTTTTGCCGATTCCCAGCGCCTGAACCTTGTAGCGGCTACGGTCTAGGCGGCTGATCACGGAGGACGCTGAGTCCAGCGACACCTCGTGTTCGGCCGAACGTCCGCCGCACAGCACCAGAATTCGGTTCATTTAAAGGATTTTCTTTCCGAGGGCCGAGCAAATCAACTCCGCCGCCAGAATGCCGGTCACGTTTCCGCTGTCCAGCACCGGGTTGACCTCCACCATTTCCAGCGAAATGCAGCGACGGCTGTCGAAGATCATTTCCATCGCCAGGTGGCTTTCACGATAGGTCATGCCTCCTCGGACCGGAGTCCCGACGCCGGGTGCGATTTGCGGGTCGACCACATCCAGGTCGAAACTGCAGTGAAAGCCGAGCGTTCCATCGGCGGCGATTTTCAGGGCTTCCTCCAAGACGGCCGTCAGACCGCGCATATCCAGCTCCTTCATTGTGACCACGCGCAAGCCTGTCCGCTGGATCGCCCTTCTTTCCTGCTCGTCGATGCTTCGGGCGCCGATGACGATGGTCCGGTCGACGCGGACTTTTGGCGAAAACCCCTCAATCGCAGTCAGTCGCCTGGCGCCCAGGCCCAGCAACACCGCCAGCGGCATGCCGTGGACGTTGCCGGACGGACTGGTTTCCGGGGTGTTCAGATCGGTGTGCGCATCGATCCAGATCAGTCCCAGTTCCCCCTCCCGATGACGACAAAAAGCCGAAGCGCCTGAGACCGAGCCGACGGCGATGGAGTGATCGCCGCCCAGCACCAACGGCGTCATTCCGGAGTCCAGCGTGTCCCGCACCCGCTGCGCCACCTTGACGCAGGCCTGTGAGATTTCGTCCAGATACATGTGCTTTTTTTTGCCGAAGGAAAGCTCCTCTGCGATTTTGACTTCGATGTTGCCGGCGTCCTCCACGTCAACGCCCATCTCCAGCAACCGCCGGGAGAGCCCGGCGATGCGAATGGCCGACGGGCCCATGTCCACTCCGCGCCTTCCGGCGCCGAGATCCATCGGCGCCCCGATAATGCGAACCGGCCGCAGCGAACCGCCTTCGTTGTGAGTTGCCATGAGTCTGCGCTCAATCTTCCGAACGTTCGTAAGCGTCGATGATCAATTGGACCAGCCGGTGCCGGACTACGTCCCGGCTGTCGAAGCTGCAAAAGGCGATGCCTTCGACGCTCTTGAGAATCTCGCATGCGTGGATCAGCCCCGATTGTTGTCCCTTCGGGAGGTCGATCTGAGTGATGTCGCCGGTCACTACGGTCTTGGAATGGAGTCCCAGGCGGGTCAGAAACATTTTCATCTGTTCCCGGGTCGAGTTCTGAGCTTCGTCCAGAATGATGAAGGAATCGCTCAGCGTGCGTCCGCGCATGAAGGCGATGGGCGCTACTTCGATCACGCCCTGCTCGAGCAGCTTCTGGACTTTCTCTCCGTCGATGAGGTTGTAAAGGGAATCATAGAGCGGCCGGAGATAAGGATTGACCTTTTCCTGCATGTCCCCGGGCAGAAATCCGAGTTTTTCTCCGGCCTCGACGGCCGGCCGCGCCAGAATGATTCGCCTGACGGCCTTTTTCATCAGCAAGGAGACGGCCATGGCGACCGCAAGGTACGTCTTTCCCGTTCCGGCCGGACCGACCGCAATGATCAGGTCGTTCCTTTCGATCGCGTCCAGGTATTTTGCCTGATTCGGGGAGCGGGGGGCCACTTGTCGAGAGGGGGTCTTGACGACGAAGGTTCTGGGCAGAACGTCGTGCAGGCTCTCCGCCGAAGATTGCGCTATCTGCTGAAACGCATCCTTGAGGTCTCCGTTGGAAAACGCCACGCCGCCTCGAATCAGTTCGGAAAACTCGGAGAGAATTCTCTCTACGCTTCGCGTTCCCTCTTCGGTCCCCTCGACGGAAACCTGGGCGCCGCGGGCGTGGATTTGGACTTGAAAAAGCTTCTCCAGCAGACGGACGTTTTCATCCCGCGCGTCAAACAGAATCTCAGCTCCGCGCCCCGGCAAGACCAGCTTTTTCAAGCGAAAGCGATATCCTCCGTCGGTACTCAGGCGTGTCGATTCAAAGTGCGGGTCAGCCGGGACTTGTATCGCGAAGCGGTGTTGGAATGAATGACTCCCCGTTGCGCGGTCCGGTCGATGACTGCGTACACGCGCGGCAGCAAGGTCCGCGCCTCGTCGACCTGTCCCTCATTCAGGAGCCGGCGGAACTTTTTGATTTCCGTTCTCATTCTGGACATTTTCTGGCGATTCGCGAGTCTGCGCTTTTCGTTCTGCCGCATTCTCTTGATCGCCGACTTAATATTCGCCATATCGAATCCTTCTCCCAGATAGCAATGGGGTGAAGAGGGCCATTATAAGGATCCGCTTCGGCAGGTGTCAATGATGAGCCGTTGCAATTGCCCTTGCGGATCGGCTGACGTCGACTTGCTCAGGCGGTCCGTCAGCCTCAACTGCAGCAGGATGTAGCGGAGGTATTCCGGCGAATAATTGCGGACATCCCGTTCTCGGGACTTGTAGCTCCAGATGTTGAGTTCCTTGACGATTGGGAAAAACGGCTGTCCCCTCTGCAGCATTTCCCTTGCAGCCAGCAATCTCTTGAAGTTCCAATAGAGCATCGACTGGATCTGCAGCGGGCTCATGCCGGCCTGCATCAACTGGCTCAGGAGGCGCAGCGCGCGCTCCGCGTTTCGCTCGGCGATCGCTGCAATCAGTTCGAAAACGTCCCGTTCCCTCCCCTCCATGGTCAGCTTCAAAATGCTTTCTCGAGTGATCTCTTTTCCCTCGTAGCCGTGAAGAATCTGCTTTTCCACCTCCGTTTCCAGGCGGTGGAGGTCGGCTCCAACCAGCTCAACGAGCAGGTTGACAGCCCCAGGCTCGATTCGGAATCCCTCCGACTCGAGGCGAGCTCGGATCATCCGAGAAGCGGCGCCCGATTCATCGATCTGAACCGCCGCGATCTTTTTCCCGAGCGCTCCCTTGCGTCCGTTGTTTTCCAGAATCAGGACCGTCCGGCTGGAAGGCTGCTTCAGGTATTCCAGAAGCGCTTCCTTGCCTTCCTGCGCGTTCTTGACGTGGATCCAGCGGCGAGCCGACAGCCAGGGAAGCGTCTTTGCCAGGTCGATGACTTCACGAACCGAATCGCCGTTCAGGTCGAAAACGGCCCAATCGAAGGTTCTGGCCGCTTCATCGACCTGATTCCGAGCCAGCTCCACGATCTGTTTGACCACGTAATCCTGACCCGATTCGACCAGATAGGCCGGTTCGGGCGCAGTCAGGGAATTCTGAAACTCCAGGAGATTCATGTCGCCTAGAAGCTCTCCCGAATGGTCGTCACCACGCTGGAGGCGAAATCTCTCGCTATTCGATCGAGCGCCGGATTCAACTCGGAAAAGAAGTTTTCGACGTCGACGTTGATCACGTACTGCTCCCGGAAGATGTAGTCATTTTGGGAGAACACCACCCGCCCCGTCTCTCTTTCATTCAGCTCAACCCTGAGATGGAGCGTGACCAGGAAGGTTGAACCGAAGGCGGATCTCCCGATTGTAATGGGGCTGGCCCTCAGCGATGTGATCTCGCCGGCGAGGATGACATCCGCCTGACTTTCCGAATTCACGACGCGCAAAGACGTGGACTGAACGACTTCCCGGCTCAAAGCGCGGGTCAGGATCTGATCCACTTCGATCTGAGTCGTCCGATTCTCCAACGGGCGAACCAGGATGGAGCGGAATCCCTGGTCCATGCGATTCTGGGACGCGACCTTATATCCGCAGGAAGAGACGGTTGCGGAAAGCATAATCAGCAGTGCAAAGCGTTTCAGCATGACCTTGGCTCTTATCCGGAAATCACGATATTGACCAGCTTGCCCGGCACGGCGATGACCTTTCGCACATCTTTTCCCTGGACGAAGTCCTGCACCCGTGGGTCGGCCAGCGCCAGTTCCTTCATGCCCTCCAGCGTCACTTCGGCAGGGGCGCCGACCCGGGCGCGGACTCTGCCGTTGATCTGAACCACGATCTCGATTTCCTCCTCCCGCGCCAACTGCGGGTCATAAGCGGGCCAGGCTGCATTGACCACTGACCCTTCATGGCCCAGTTCGCGCCACAGCTCTTCGCAGATGTGCGGCGTAAATGGGGCCAGCAGGCGAACCATGGGATCGAACATCTGGCTGAGCACTTCCGGGCGTGCCCCGTCTTGATCCGCATACTCGGTAACGGCGTTTAGCAGCTCCATCAGAGCCGCAACCGCCGTATTCTGGTGAAAACGCTCGAGATCCGCGGTCACCTTTTGAATCGTCTGATGGAGCTTCCGAAGAACTTTCCGCTCGGCGTCGCTTAGCTGATCGAAATGGGGGAAATCTTGAGCCGGCCGCAGCCCCTGGTGAAATTGAAAAACCACCCTCCAGAGCCGTTTTAGAAAACGACTGCAGCCTTCCACGCCCTTGTCATTCCACTCCAGCTCTCCGTCCGGCGGCGCGCAGAATTGAATGAAGAGGCGCAGCGAATCGGCTCCGAATTCCCGCACGATTTCATCGGGAGAAACGACGTTGCCCAGCGACTTGCTCATCTTGGCGCCGTCCTTGATGACCATTCCCTGAGTAAACAGCCGCTTCACCGGCTCCTCCAGATCGACCAATTCCAAATCGCGCATCACCTTGGAGAAAAACCGCATGTAGATCAGGTGCAGGACCGCATGCTCGACTCCTCCGATGTAGAGATCGACAGGCATCCAATACTTGACCGGCTCCGGCCCGTAAGGCCGGCTGTCGTTGCGGGGATCGGCGTATCGGAAGAAATACCAGGAGCTGTCGACGAACGTATCCATCGTGTCGGTCTCCCGGCGGGCAGGGGCGCCGCACCGAGGACAGTCCGCCTGGACGAATTCCGGAACTTTCTGCAGCGGCGAGCCGCCCATCTGCACTCCCTCCATTTTCGGAAGCAGCACGGGGAGTTCTTCCTCCGGAACCGGCACCGCTCCGCACTGCGGGCAGTGGATGATTGGAATAGGCGTTCCCCAATAACGCTGGCGGCTGATTCCCCAATCCCTGAGGCGGTAGGTGACCGTCCTTGCTCCGAAGCCCTCCCGTTCGGCCAACTCCCCCATGGCCTGTTGGGCTTGCTGGGAGGTCATTCCCGAGTAGAGTCCGCTGTCGACCAGCACGCCGGGTTCGGTCATCGCCTCCGTTGGCCGGTCCGGAAGCCCCTGCTCGCCATTTGAAACGATGACCGTTCGGACGGGCAGCTGATACTTGTGCGAGAATTCGAAATCCCTGTGGTCGTGGGCTGGCACTGCCATAATGGCGCCCGTGCCGTACTCCATCAGGACGAAGTTGGCGGTCCAGACCGGGACTCGTTCGCCGCTGAAAGGGTTTTGCGCGAATCGTCCGGTAAACGCGCCCACCTTCTCGGTTGCCTCGTCCGTTCGAATGCGTCGATCCTGGCTACGAGCTTGCTCCACCATCAGGGTCAATTCTTCCGGAGCCCCAGCTTGCCCCAGCCAGTCCGCGATCAGCGGATGCTCGGGCGCCAGAACTAGAAACGTCGCCCCAAAGATCGTGTCGAGGCGGGTCGTAAAAACCTCGATCCCGGCATCGGATTCTTCCAGCGGGAACCGGACCTTGGCCCCGACAGATTTTCCGATCCAGTTCCTCTGCATCGTGCGGACCTTTTCCGGCCATTGCGTCAAACCGTCCAGCCCCTGCAGCAGCTCCTCCGCGTAGCGGGTGATGGCCAGATACCATTGCGCCAGATCCTTCTGCATGACCGGCGTATCGCACCTCCAGCAGAGTCCGTTGACGACCTGCTCATTGGCCAGAACGGTCTGGCATCGCTCGCACCAGTTGACCGGGCCTTTTTTGCTATAGGCCAGCCCCCGCCGATGCATCTGAATGAAGAACCACTGATTCCAGCGGTAGTATTCGGGCAGGCAGGTGGCGATTTCACGCGCCCAGTCGTAGGAAAAGCCCATCCGCTTGCACTGGTCCTTCATTTTGGAAATGTTTTCAAGAGTCCATTTTTCCGGCGGCACGCCGTGCTGAATCGCGGCGTTTTCGGCTGGGAGGCCGAAGGCGTCCCACCCCAGCGGGTGCAGGACGTTCCTCCCGCGCATGCGTTGGTAGCGAGCAACGGAGTCTCCCAGCGAGTAGTTCCGGATGTGGCCCATGTGCAGTGCGCCGGAGGGATACGGAAGCATTTCCAAGACGTAGTGCTTCCGGGCGCCGGGAACTTCCGAGACTCCGTAAATTTCGTTTCGTTCCCAATCCTGCTGCCACTTCCGCTCGATGGCCTGAAAATCGTACCGTTCCTTCATTGCTCTTCAGCGCTTCAGTCCGTCTGCGTCCCCTCGGGCTTCAATTTCGGCAGCACGATCCCCCGCTGAGTCTGATACTTCCCTTTTCGATCTCGATAGGAGACGCTGCACGTTTCGTCGGCGGCCAGAAACAGAACCTGCGCGATCCCTTCCTTTGCATAGATTCTAACGGGAGAAGGCCCGGTGTTGGAAATCGAGATGGTCACAGTTCCTTCCCATTCCGGCTCAAACGGCGTGACATTGACCAAAATGCCGCAGCGAGCGTAGGTTGATTTGCCGAAACAGACTGTCACCACGTCTCTGGGAATCCGAAAGTATTCGAGAGATTGCGCCAGAACGAAGGAGCCTGCCGGGATGACGCAACTGTCCCCCTGAAAGTCTTCAAACCAGCCGCCAGTCGGCCCCTTCGGATCCAGAATGTCGGAATCGGCGCCCCTAAAGATCTTAAACTGGTCGGACAGACGAAAATCATAACCGTACGAGGAGGGTCCAAAGGAGATGCGGCCGGCGCTGACGAGCTTTTCCGAGAAAGGCTCGATCATGCCCTGCTCATGCGCCATCCGTATGATCCAGTGGTCCGGCTTGACTCCCATTTGAGGCGTCTCCGATCGCTCGCGGAAAGGGTGGAAGTTTACCACAGGAAGCTCGGCGGGACTCGAGATTCAAGGATTCGGGTTCGGCGTTCCGCGTTCCGCGTTCTGCGTTCTGCGTTCTTCGTTCTTCGTTCTTCGTTCTTCGCGGCCCGCTTCGATGAATCGGAGGGCCGGCATGAGGCCGCAAGGCCGTCAGTCTTTAGCCCAGTCACGTGAGGGCTGGGATGAGGCCGCCCTCAGAATTCGTAGCGCCCGTCACGGGGCGCAAGCCCCAGAAGCTCGCAAAGCGGGCGACGTTCACTAGCCCACGGCGGGAGCCGTGGGTTGCGAGCGAACAAGAAAAATCCGAGCCCGGGAACCGGGCGACGCAATCTCTCCGCAAACGAATCGCACCCGGAAACCGATGCCTCCGGCTGAACGCGCCAGCGCAATTGTCAGAGCGACGCGGCTGCTTCGGACGCGTTGATGTGTGGCATTCCGCCCGACTGTTCCTAAGAAGCGCTCGCTGATCTCAGCCCGTCAACGGGCCCCGAAACGGGTCCCGTCGCTCCGACATCCGGCGCTTCCGCAATTTCAGCGACCGGAACGAGCTTGAATAGCACCCAGCGCAGGGCTCGTCGCGAGGCTCGTTTCGACTCAAAGCCTCCCCACGTGCTCTACGATCTGCACCGGTATGGGAATGAAAGTAGCCGCAAATATGATCCAGGCCAGGACGGCCAAAGCGATCCGCACAGGCCCCAGACCCGTTCGGTCGTCCATGGGCGCGGGGTGCCTGAATCCTAAAAAGACCAGGATCAAAGCGAAGAGCATGTATCCCAGCATCGGCCAGGCGTAGATGCTGAGGGCGACCAGCGACGCAAAGGTCATCGCCGACGCGATTCGATGCCCCCGGTCTCCGGCCAATGCGTAGACCATATGCCCGCCGTCCAACTGACCGAGCGGAAGAAGATTCAAGCTGGTCGCCAGCATTCCGAACCAGGCCGCCCAACCCACCGGGTGCAGACTGATTACGCCGTTTCCGTCAAAAAGGAGCGCGGCGGCCCACTGAAAGAGCAGCGGCTCTCCGAACTGCCAGAAAACGCCGGGCGTCTGATCGAGGACAAACTCTCGAGAGTTGGAGACCCCATAGATCAAGGCGGGAATGATGAATGCGAAACCGGCCAGCGGTCCCGCCACGCCGACGTCGAACAGCTCCTTACGGGTGCGGAACGGACTTTTGATTCGAATGACCGCGCCGAATGTTCCAAACGGATTGAAGGGCGGAGGCGCCGGAATGACGTACGGGAGGGTGGCTCGAATCCGATAGTACTTGCAGGCCAGATAATGGCCCATTTCGTGGCCCAGCAAAATGATCAGGATCGTGAAGCAGAAAGGGAGTCCATTGAGAAGCTGCAGCGGACTGTTCAGGACTCCTCTTACCCCCCGCATGAATTCCTCCGGGTTGGCGCTGGTAAACTCCAGGTGGAATAAGAATCCGCCCAGAAGGGTCGTCAGGCAGGTTAGACAAAACAGTGCGGTCGGAACGACCAGCGGCTCCGGCGGTTTCGGAGCCGGAATCCAACGCGGCCTTCCGTTTTCGACTCGAAAGGATTCGATCTCAGGCTGACTCAATCCCGAACAAGCCTTTCACGCGAATCTTCACTCGCCGGGCGACGAGGTCAGTCCGGACCGCTCGAACCTTCGCCGCGCCTGACGTTAGGCAAGCCTTGAGTACGTGAGTCGGGCGGAACGGGCGAGAGTCGCTTACGCGGGACGGAAACGGCGCTCGGTTCTGAAATCGACTAGGCGTCAAACCGAATTTCCTTGCCGGGCTTGAAGCGAACGGTTTTGCCCGGCGGGATCGGAACCTCCCGCCCCGTTTTAGGATTGCGCCCGATGCCGCTCTTGCGCGGCTTGACCACGAAAACGCCGAATCCCCTCAATTCGATTCTCTCGCCGCGCTTCATCGCAGACTTAAGAGCGCCCAAAACCGCGTTGACGCCCCTTTCAGCCGTCACTTTCGTGATCTTGAGTCTGTCCGCAACCCGGGCGACAATGTCCTGTTTAACCACCTTCTATCATCAGTCCTTCCTCAAGCGCTCCGATTCACGGATGCTCTGTCGTTTGCGACGGCGTATTTGTGAACCAGAGTACTAAGTCATTTAAAATACTTTATTTCCCGTCCTATTGGCTGTCAAGCAAGCGGGAGGAGGGGGCCGCGGAGGCGGGAAAGAATCGCCCGCTTGGGGCTGGACGCAGGTCGCGAAGGGACTTCCGAGACTCGCCTGCAGGCCGCTTCCCCCGACCTTCCGTCAGGGTTTTCAAGAACTCGCCTTCTGCGCCCTTCCTTTTCGATTGCAGTAGGGACAGCGAAACTCCATGCTTCCGTCCGAGAACTCCGTAGAGAGCACATAACTGTCGTCATAAGGGCACCGGATGGGGCGATCGTCGCTCGCCCTTTCCGAAAAGTACTGCAGGTGAAGGGCTTGCCAGTCGGAAGTGGCGGCAGGCGGCCGCCAACTGAAGCCGTTGGCGCAACCAGGACAGTCGACCCGGACTAGAACCGATTCCTTCAGGTATTCCATGCGGATCTCGAACTCTTCTCCGCAGTGTCCGCAGACGGGCAGATCCTCCGGGCCGGCGCCGGAAAAGAATTCCCGAACGATCTCGTTTTTCTCGGCGCGGGAGTACCCAGGCATCAGCCTTCAGACCCCCGAATGAAGGACCGCAGCAGCCGCAGGTTTTCGATGTCATACTCCAGATTCTCCCCCTTTGGAGTTTCCAGAATCTTGGGAATTGTCGAAAAACGCCTCTCGTTGAGGACCCACTCGAAGCATTCACGTCCGATGGCCCCTTTTCCGATATGCTCGTGACGGTCCACGCGGCTTCCCAACGGCTTTTTGCTGTCGTTGAAATGAAACACCGCCAGCTTCTGCGACCCGACGATACGATCCAGCTCCGCAAAAACCTGTCGGCAGCTTTCCGAGGAGCGGACGTCGTAGCCGGCGGCGAACACGTGGCAGGTGTCGACGCACAGATCCACCCGCTCCGGATTCCGGCAGGCTGCCAGAATGTCGCGCAAGTGTTCGAAGCGATGCCCGAGCGACGTCCCCTGCCCCGCCGTCGTTTCCAGAGCGATTCTCGGAAAATCCGCGTCGAACTCGTCGTGAATGCGATCGATGGCGTCCGCGATTCTGCGAATTCCTACCGATTCGCCGCTCCCCACATGAGCGCCGGGATGCGTCACCAGGTGACTCAACTGCAGTCGTTCAGAACGGCGCAGCTCGTCGAGCATTGCGTTCACCGACCGTTTCCACAAGCCGGCCTGCGGGCTTGCCAGATTGATCAGATAAGAGCTGTGAGCCACCGCCGCGCGAAGGCTCGCTTTTTTTCGTTCGACTCGAAAGGCCCGGACTTCTTCCTCCTGCAATTCCGGGGCGCTCCACTGGTTGGAGTTCTTGACGAAAATCTGCAAGACCGTGCATCCGGCGTCTATGGCTCTCCGAACCGCCAAATGCTTCCCGCCTGCGATGGACATGTGCGCCCCCAGCAGGGCCTGACCGGCGCGCATGCGCGCCCCGCTTCCCGGCCGCCTTCCCGTTCGTCCAGCATCCAACGCTGCATTCATGTGACTGAGTTTAGCAGAGCGAATCAGCTCAACTTCGTGAAGGCTCGCGCCGACTGTGCAGGGCACTGCTGTACGGCATACAGCGAAAGAGCGCGAGTCCCAATCGTCCTTGCCGCTGCAGCGCCCGGGCCGACTCGGCGTCGGGCCCCTGCGGCTTTAATGGAAAACCCGCGGAGGAATTAGAAGTGGTAAGGAGTCGCGCGAAAATGTATAGTTTCGTGGGCGCCGCCCGCAACTGAAAACCGGAAAACAGGATGAGCCTCGAAGAAATCGCCAGCTACTGTGAATTCCTCGACTGCGAGGTTTCCATCGGCGATCCCGACGTCGGTTTTATTCGAGTCGACGGTTCGGGGGTTTCCAGAAGATTCAACAACTATCGCCGCTTTCTGGCGCACAACGAATTGTCTGGACTTCCGAAGCCGCGAAAGGTGCTTTCACAGGCCACAGTGTTTCGCATTCTCCGCGATGGCGAGCAGATGAGGGAATTGAGCCGAGAGGAGTTCGAAGGGGAATTGGAGGCCTTCCAGCGCAAGGTCGGAAGTCGATAACCCGGCCGGATGCGTCCTCCGGGATCGGATCATGCCGAACAGCCCGTGGTAAAAGTCCGCGGGCTGCTATCCCACGTCAAACAGTCTGTAGCGTCTCCGCCAGTCGCTGGCCAGATCGTCGATCAACCGCACCGCGTCTTCCTGGATGAGCCGCTGCAGGTAGACTCCCGCATCGCGACGGGCCAGATCCAGCAACTTTCGATCGCGCACCAGATGGGCGAACACGAACTCTGGGACTCCGGACTGGCGGGTCCCGACAAACTGCCCGGGCCCCCGAATCTCCAGATCCTTTTCCGCAATCTCGAACCCGTCGTTGGTTCGCCGCATGATTTCCAGTCGTTCGTAAGCTTCCCGGGATCGCGCTCGCTCCACAACCAGAATGCAGAGTCCTCCTTGACTTCCGCGTCCGATTCGCCCGCGCAGCTGATGCAGCTGAGAGAGTCCGAACCGCTCCGCATGTTCAATCACCATTAAGGTGGCGCCGGGCACGTCGATTCCGACCTCGATCACGGTAGTGGCCACCAGAAGGTGCAGGCGCCCTTGCTTAAACTCCTGCATGACCGCGTCCTTCTCCGGAGCGCTCATCCGGCCGTGCAGCAATCCGACGCGATGGGCCGGGAACTCCCGCTGCAGCACAGCGGCCATTTCGCTGGCGGCGCGAAGATCCACCTTTTCCGACTCTTCGATTAGCGGGTACACGACGTAGGCCTGCCTTCCGGCCTCCAACTCGCGCCTGAGCGCTTCATACGCCTCGGCGCGATTCCTTTCGGACTTGATGACGGTGCGCACCGGCTTTCGTCCGGGAGGGAGCTCGTCGATGATCGAAACGTCCAGGTCCCCATAGACGGTCAGCGCCAGACTCCTTGGAATGGGCGTCGCGGTCATCACCAGGGTGTCGGGTTCATTCGCCTTTTCCATCAAACGGGAGCGCTGCAGCACTCCGAAGCGGTGCTGCTCGTCGATGACGGCTAACCCGAGGTCGTGAAACTTGACGGGATTCTCCAACAGGGCGTGCGTCCCTACGATCAGGTCGATCTCCCCCGCTTGCAGTCGACTCAGGATTTCCTTTCGCTCCTTTCCGCGCACGCTTCCGGTCAACAATGCGACGCGATAGGGCACCGCCTGCAGGTAACGGGTCACGGTGGCGTAATGCTGCTCGGCCAGAATTTCCGTCGGCGCCATCAGCGCCGTCTGATAGCCGTTCTCAATGACGACCGCCGCCGCTTGCAGGGCCACAATGGTTTTTCCGGATCCGACGTCTCCCTGCAAAAGGCGGCTCATGGGGCGAGTCTTCTTGAGATCCTCAACGATTTCCTTCAGGACCCGCTTCTGAGCCTCTGTGGGATGGAAAGGCAGAATCTGCTTCAGGCGATTTCGAACGCGTTCGCCTGTAACGATTTTTCGCCCTTTGGACTTTTCCCCCCTCTCCTGTCGGACGATATGCAGCCCCAGCTGGAACCGAAAGAACTCCTCATAAGCGAATCGCCGATGCGCCGGACTCTTTCTCTCCTCCAGCTGCTGAATCAATTCGCGGCGCTCGCGTTCTGCTGCCGGAGCATCGGGAAAGTGAATCTGCCGCAATGCAGCCGACAGTTCCGGGAAGTCGTACGCCCGCCGCAGCTTCTCGGGAAGCGGATCAGCCACTCCTTCCAGGCCGGCCAGCAGCCCGAAAACGATTCCCCGGATGATGCGCGGCGTGACGGCGCCGATTTTTCGATAGAAGGGGACGATCCTTCCCGTATGCACGCGAAGCTCCGATTCCCCTTCAATCAGCTCGAACTCCGGATTCAACAGCTCCAGCCCCCCGCCATAGGAATCGACCTGGGGAGCGCCGAACAGGATCACCCGCGTGTCTCTGCGGAAGACTTTCTCCAGATAAGGCTGGTTGAAGAACTTGACGGGAATCGCGCCGGTTGCGTCCCGCACCAGCAGTTCGAAGATGGTGAAGTTGCGCCGCGTGGTCGCCCGGTTCTGCGCGATCAATACGGTCGCTTCGATCACCGTCTCTTCGCCCGTGCGCAATGAATCGATCGTTCGGAATCGAGTGCGATCCTCATATCGAAACGGAAAGTAGTGGAGCAGGTCCTCCGCCCGACGGATCCCCGCAGCTTCCAGAACCTTGGCCCGTCGCGGGCCGACTCGTTTGACATACTGCACCGGCGTGTCGAGCTGGTACCCCATCGTTGCGATCATAGTCGGAGTCCGGGGATTGCGCAAAACACCGGAGGAGCGGGTCGCCGTTTTTACGCTGGAAACGACTCCCATGTCATGACCCTCCTGAGCGAACCCGGCGAGCGGTCGCCGCTTATTCACCTTTTCTTCACCCTCTGTAGATTAGCATGTCCGCCTGTCTATTCCAGCCGCTGTGATATATTGGCTTCCGTGCCGAGTCGAATCCCCGGGCTGCTCTTACTGCTGTTGCTTGTCCCGGCCTGTGGAAAAACTGTGGAAAAGCAGGCCCGGGACCAGATCCGGACAGCCGCCGGCACCAACCTCGATCGAGATCAGGTCGAAATCGTTGAAATTCGCGAGCACGACGGCTTCGCCGTAGCCGAAGTGATCATCCGCACCGCAGTCAAATTGCGCAAAGAAAACGACCGGTGGGTCTTGGATGAAGTGCGCCTGGGCGACCGGCGCTGGGAAAGCGCTGATCGCATCTTCGAAAGCCTGCAGCAGTCGCGATTTGAAGAGACGCGCAGAAGGCTGGCGGAAGTCGGCGACGCCTTGGTCCGCTACCGAAGCGACCATGGCCGGCTTCCTGAGGCCGTTGACTGGTCCGAACTGATCGATATCCTGGCCCCGCGCTATCTGGAAGACGTATTTCGCATCGATTCCTGGTGGACCGCGCCTTCCTACCAGATCACCGATGAGGGCCGATTCGTGCTCCGTTCCGCCGGCGCCGACTCCAGGATGGGGACCGACGACGACATCGTCGTCGCGGAATCAGCGCCGCAGTGAGAACCCGAGGCGCCGGCTTTCAGCCGGCAACTGGGAAATGACCGGCAGGGATGCCGGTCCCACAGGAGGTTAGCCCGCATTTCTCACACGGGCCCGCCGCAATAAGAGGCGTATGAGAATTGCGGGCTAGTGTCCTGAGTCAGAAGCTCGTCGACAGTCGGCCGGGTGCCTCGCCAGCCTTTGTATTGCGACGAACGTCTGACCCAGGACACTAGTCGATCAGGTGACCCATTTTTTCCTTCTTGGTCCTGAGGTACTTTTCGCTGCTGGTGGAGGCCTGGATCTGCAAGGGAACCCGCTCGACAACTTCAATTCCCGCCCTTTCGAGTCCGCGGATCTTCTCCGGATTGTTTGACATCAGGCGAATCCTGGCGACTCCGAGGTGGTTCAAGATGGCGGCGCAGAGATCGTACGTTCGGGAGTCCGCTTCGAATCCGAGCTGCAGATTGGCGTCGACGGTATCGATCCCCTGATCCTGCAGGACGTAGGCGAACAACTTGTTGATCAGGCCGATTCCGCGCCCTTCCTGCATCTGATAGATCAGGACTCCGGCGCCATAACGTTCCATCTTGCGCAAGGCCGTTTCCAACTGGTCTCCGCAATCGCATCGAAGCGAATGCAGGGTGTCGCCGGTCAGGCACTGGGAATGGATCCTGACCAAGGGGACCCGATCCGGAAGCGAAAGGTCGCCGCAAACCAGAGCCACTGCCTGCTCACCGTCATCCTCGTTTTCGAACCCGTAAATGTGGAATTCCCCAAAGCGCGTCGGCAGGTGCGCATTGGGAATCCGCTTCGGATCAAACCGGACTGGGGTCATCGGGCGCAGTATAACACGGCGGCCGTTCGTTCTTCGTTCTGCGTTCCGAGTTCAAAGGTCCGAGTTCGGGGATCTCGGTTCGGAGTTCTTCGTATCGCGCTTCGATGAGATGGAGCCCCCATATGAGGCCGAAAGGCCGCCAGTCTTTAGCCCAGTCCGTCAGGGCTGGGTGAAAGCCGCCCCAAAACCCGACAGCGCCCGCAAGGGTGCGGCACGGTTCGAAGGCGTTCGGCGTTCTTCGTTCTTGCGGCAGCTAAATGTGCTTTTGGAAACTGAACTGCGCCGCCGCCCGATGTCGTAGCGACGGGCCCCGCTTCGGGGTCCGTTGACCCAAGGCGTTCGGCGAGCGCTTCGCGGGTTTTGGACGTGCGGTTCGGCCCAAATCAACGCGCCCGAGGCGGGCGCGTCGCTCCGACAATCCCGCCGCTCCGGCCAGTGGGAGGCATGGGGAACGTCCTGCGTTCCGCGTCCCGCGGAGCGGAATCCGCAACCCTCCAGCGAAAATGCCCCTTCGAGGCCTTGACAAATGCGCAATATTCACATCCTCGCAAAATCGCACCCAGCACCCAGCACCAAAACTCTCCACTTGCACAACGAACCTCTGGAATTTTAAGATAGAGCCCTGCCCGGCGATGAGCGGGAATAGCTCAGTTGGTAGAGCGCAACCTTGCCAAGGTTGAAGTCGCGGGTTCGAGTCCCGTTTCCCGCTCCAACCATTTCCTCATTTTCAA
>DATKAT010000045.1:0-3247 GCA_035514675.1 Acidobacteriota bacterium
GAGACAGCCAGCTCCCGGCTGCCTTCTCCAGAGCCGGACGGTGAATCAATAGGCGGTGGTTGCTGTAGCCGATCCAGCCTTTCTTCTTAAAGGATGACATGATATTCGAAAGATAGGGCCTGTTGGCGCCGAGGAGGCGGGCAAGATGCTCGTGGGAAATGCGCACTTTCAGTTTGACCGAGCCGTTTCGATGGCGGAGCGGCTTGCCGTGACGGTCGGCCAGCTTCAGCAGCGTCCGGATGAGGCGCTGTTCGATATCGAGAAAGCACAGGGAATGGATGTCCTCCGTGGCATCGCCCAGACGCCTGACCAGGATTTGGATGGCGTTGAGCGCAAACTGTGGAATGGCGACAGCCAATGAGCGAACGTCGGCGCCCGCAATGGAGGACACCCAGGCCTCCTCATGCGCAACCGCCTCCAGTTGGTACGCCTGGCTCTCGGCCAGCGACTCCAGCCCGAAGACTTCGCCGCCGATCAGCACCGCTACGGTCTTTTCCCTGGAATTCAGGTTCGGGACTTGCAGCCGCACCACTCCGCGATTCAAGATGAAGACCCGGTCCGCCTCCTCTCCCGGTTCGAAAATCGGCCGTTGGTCCGCGAAGATGTGGTCAACGCTCAGGTTCAGAAATCTCTGAATTTCGTGGGCTTGAAGACCGTGCAGAAGTTCCGCCTGCTCGAAATGCCAGACCTTGTTCGCAGCTGCGAGCTCCTCGACCAAAGCAGCAGCTCCATTTCCCATAGGGGGCTCCCTTTCGTCATAGGATCAAACGAGATTCGCCGGCAAAAGTTCCGTGAAAGTTGCGCGAGCGGCCATTTCGCAAGCCGCGGCGGCAGGGCCGGCTTGGATGGAGGCTCGATAGGTTGGGCGATTCCGCCCGACCGGCTGGAAAGCGAATCCCTGAGACCTTTGGCATGAGAAGGCGCATGCCTTCTCAATTGCATGGCGACTGATTTCGCATTCATTTCGATTTTCCAGGTGATTTCCCGACAGGGTTTTGTTTATCCTAAGTAGCGCTATGAATCGATTGCATGCGAGTTTTCTTTCCGTCTTTATATTGTGCGGCGTGCCACTGGCTGCGGAAACGATCGATCACGACGTTTTGACCGAGATCCGCCAGGAAGGAATCGATCGATCGGAAATCATGGACATTCTCAGCTACCTGACCGATGTTTCCGGGCCGCGGCTGACCGGTTCGCCTGGTTTGGCGCGAGCCACTGAATGGGCCCGCTCCCGACTCGAGGAATGGGGCCTGCAGAACGTTCGGGTCGAGCCCTGGGGAGACTTTGGACGGGGCTGGAGCGCCGAAGGCTACTCGGTGGAGCTGCTGGCGCCCTACTATATGCGGCTGATCGCCTACCCGGAAGCCTGGACCTCCGGGACGAATGGACGTCTGATCGGTGCTCCCGTCCGCGTTCGAATCGAAAACGAAGCCGACTTCGAAGAGTACAGAGGAAAGCTCAAGGGCAAAATCATTCTGCTGGGGAGCGACCCTGAACTGCAGAGGGGGTTCGAACCCGATTCGACACGCTTCGACGAGGAGCAGCTGGAGGAAATCGCCCGAGCTCCGCTGACCGGGCGAACTGTCAGCGACGAAAGAAGGAGCGAGTTTCGAAGACAGCGCGAACTGCGGGGAAAAATGCGTCAGTTTCTTCGGGACGAAGAGGTCGGCGCCGTCCTGCAGGCGGGAAGAGGGCGGCACGGAACCGTGGTCGTCACAGGCGGCGGCGCCCACCGAATCGATGAAGAGCCCGGAATCCCGTCGTTCCGCATGGCCCCCGAACATTTCGGCCTGTTGGCTCGTCTCCTGGATAAAGGCGTGGAGCAGCAGATCGCCGTCGAGTCAATCGTTTCCTTTCATGAAGACGACCTGCAGGGCTACAATCTGCTGGCCGAACTCCCTGGGACCGACGAAAGGATTGCGGACGAAGTGGTGATGATGGGGGCGCACGTCGATTCCTGGCATGCATCGACCGGAGCGACCGACAACGCCGCCGGATGCGCCGTCGTTCTGGAGGCCGTCAGAATCCTGCAGGCCATCGACGCGCGACCGCGAAGAACCATCAGAATCGGACTATGGACCGGCGAAGAACAGGGGCTGTTCGGATCCAGGGCGTACGTTCGGAAGGAGTTCGGCTCGGCAGAGGACGGGTTTACACCGGCTCACGAGCGATTCAGCGCTTACTTCAACCTGGACAATGGAACAGGGCGGATTCGTGGGCTCTATTTGCAGGGAAATGCAGCCGTTCGTCCGATCTTCGAATCCTTCATCCGCCCGATACGCGACTTGAGCGTCTCGACGATAAGCATTCGCAACTCCGGGGGTACGGATCATGTGTCCTTCGATTCGATCGGATTGCCGGGATTCCAGTTTATTCAGGACCCGGTGGCGTACCGCTCCAGGACCCACCATTCGAATATGGATCTTTTTGAGCACGTTGTGGAAGAAGATCTCCGGCAGGCGGCCGTGGTCCTGGCTTACCTTGTCTACAGCACTGCAATGAGAGATCAGAAGCTGCCTCGAAAGCCGCCGCCCCGGCCGAGGGAGGCCGAGTGACGGTTCCCGGCTTTTCCCGCCAAGCTTCAGCGTCGGCCATGCATCAGCATGAATTGATTCGACCGCTGAAACGATGGCGCGGACCGCTTCGTTGATGCTTCGGCGCTCCGGAGCGCCGATGCCCGTGAAATCTGCGCTTCCGCCCTGAAGACAGGGAAAAGTTCCCTCATTCGTCCCGACGCCATACCGCTTGGACTGCTCTGCGAAGCCGTCATAAGCAACTGTAAAATAATGGCTTAGATAATTCTCGACAGATTCTGGAACGGTTCGTGCGACTCAGTCTGCTTGAAAGGAGAATCCATCATGAAGAAGCAGCGATTCTTACTTGCCGTCGCTTTACTATTTGCGCTTTCCGGTTGCGGCCGAACCGATGTTGCAGCCGACGATTCCGCCGAACAGCAGGAAGGGGGGCTGCTCGGCCGTTTGACTTCAGTACTGCAGTCGGAAAAGTTCGAGATTCCGGAGGGGACGCGCGTGGCGGCCCGGCTGGAGCACCGGATCAGCTCCGAAGAACACCGTTCGGGCGATGAATTTTCAGCTTCGCTGGATGAACCGCTCAGCGTCGAGGGACGCCTGCTGGCGCCGGCGGGAACCCGGGTGGTCGGGCTGCTTCCCCATGTGAAGGAGTCGGGCAAGGTGAAGGGGCGCGCGGAGATGACGCTTCAGCTGACGGAGATCGTCATCGACGGAAA
>DATKAT010000046.1:0-5172 GCA_035514675.1 Acidobacteriota bacterium
CGCCGTTTCACTTCCGGGAGGGCGATTTTTTTTTCCAGGCGCCTTTTCCGCTTTGGGCGTGGCTGGTCGGCGGGGCCGCCATCGGATCGGCGCTCGTCTTCGCCTATCGCGCCCATTTTCAGCGGTTGGGAGTGCGGCCCGCCTTGTTTTACTTGATTTTGCGCTCCGCGTTGCTGATGACGCTGGCGTTCGTTCTGATGGAGCCGGCGCTCCGCATGCAGTCTGTCGTACCGAAGCAGAATCTGTTGGCTATCGTGTTGGACAACTCCGAGAGCCTGGCTTTGGTGGAGGACGGCCTCCCGCGCGGCCGAGCTGTTTCGGAAGCCTTCGCTTCGAATTCGTCGCTGGTGGAACGCCTCAATGAGCTTTTTCACCTGCGCTGGATCGGATTCGATTCGCAGGCAAGGAGAGTGGAAGGCGGGGAAGCCCTTGATTTTTCGGGAGATCAAACCAATCTCGCAGCGGGGCTGCGGCGAACGTTGTCCGAGACGAGCAACCTGCCGCTGGGTGGAGTGGTGCTGGTTACGGACGGTTCCGACAACAGCCACTCCGACGCTTCTGCGGTTATTGACGAGTTCAAGACGCGGGGAGTCCCGATCCACACGGTGGGAGTGGGACGGGAGCGGCCGGTCGCCGACGTCGAATTGGCGCAGGTGAGCCTTCCGGACGCCCTGCTGCCGGACACAGCGGCCACCGCGCGCGTCGCCTTGCGTCAGAACGGATTCACGGGGAGCCGCGGACAGCTTCAGGTGCGCGAAGGCGGAACTCTGGTTTCGACTCAGGAGGTCTATTTCCCTCCAGGATCGAGCTTGCAGACTGTGGAGGTCCCGATCCGCCCTCAGACCGAGGGGGTCAAGAAGTACGAGTTTCATCTGGTTCCGCTTTCCGGCGAGGAAAACGAGCGAAACAATCGACGCCGCGCCGTCCTGGAAGTCAGGAACACGCTTCCCCGCATTCTGTATGTGGAAGGGCGTCCGCGATGGGAGTTCAAGTTCATCCGTCAGTCCGTAGCCGAAGACGAGCATCTTCGCCTGGAAACTCTTCTGCGCACCGCGCTGAACAAGTTTTATCGCCAGGGGATCGCGGAGGAAACGACGCTGGCCGCAGGGTTTCCAACGACACGCGAAGACTTGTTCGGGTACAGCGGGATCATTTTCGGGGACGTCGAGTCCGGATTTTTCGAATTTTCTCAATTGGAGATGGTCCGCGATTTTGTTGGAAAAAGGGGCGGGGGGTTCCTGATGTCAGGGGGCCGCGCTTCTTTTTCCGCGGGGGCCTATCAGAACACTCCGATTGAAGAAGTTCTGCCGTTTTGGCTGGAGCCGCCGAAAGCGCAGGGACGGGTCGAACCCTTCCGATCGGTCGTCGGGCAGGCCGTCCTGACCGACTACGGCGACATCCATCCCTCCTTTCAATTGGTCGAGGACGCTTCCGGACAGGAGGCATGGGAGCAGTTGCCTGCGCTGGCCGACAGGAATCAAGTCGGTTCGTTAAAGCCGGGTGCGGTCATTTTGGCGAACATGCGGATCGGCGGCGAGGAGTCTCCGCTGTATGCATACCACCGATTCGGGCGAGGGATCGGAATGGCTTTTCTGACCGGCAGCAGTTGGAGATGGCAAATGCTGATGCCTGCGGACGATGACTCCCACGAGACTTTTTGGAGGCAGATTCTTCGCTGGCTTGTCAGCACCGCGAGGGAACCGGTTTCGGTTGAAACCGAACGGAATCAGTACGCCCGCAACCAACCAGTGGGAATACGCGCAGAGGTCAGCGACGCCAGATTCGAAAGAGTCAACGATGCGGTGGTGCTGGCTGAGCTGACTTCCGATTCGGGAGAGCGTTGGGAATTGCCCCTGCAATGGAACGTTCGCGAGGACGGCGTTTATGAGGGAGTATGGACGGCGGCCGAAGACGGACTCTATCGGGTGGCGGTTCGAGCCGACCAGGGTTCATCGCCGGATGCCCGTTCCCTTGGCACGGCGCACACCCACCTGATGGTTTCCACGGTCGATCGGGAGTTTTTCGACACCGCCCAGAAGAGGGATTTCCTGGTCAAGATTGCGGAGGACACGGGGGGCCGCTATTACCCGATCGAGGAGGCCTCGAGACTGGCTGACGAGATTCGATACAGTAGCGGCCAGACGACGCAGACAGAGGCGCTGCCGCTCTGGGACCTGCCGTTTTTGTTCTTTCTGATGGTCGGACTTCTGTTGACGGAATGGATTTCGAGAAAGAGGTTTTATCCGGTTTGAAGATTCATCGGGACGGAGTGATTTCCAGAGGGGTCTTCGTGCGACTTCTGGCGTTTTGCCTTTTGACGGCGGGATCCGCGCAGGCGATGCGGCCGGGCCCGGCGGGCAGCGCCTGCCTGATCGGCACCGGCCTCGGCGGGCTTCCTGAATATGAAGAGAATTTCGAGAAGTGGGCGGACGGAATTGAAGAGATCTGCCGGAATCTGGATCACGCGAAAGTGACTCGACTGGACGGTCGAACGCTTCGAAAGGACCGATTCTTAAGCGCCTTCGAGGAAATTCTTCAGGAGCAGCCCGACGAAGCCTGGATCTTCCTGATCGGCCACGGCAGTCACGACGGGCGGGATTACAAATTCAATATCCGGGGGCCCGACATCACCGGCAGCGAACTGCAGAAGTTTCTTGAGGCGCGGGGCCCTGGCAGAACGTTTGTGGTCGCTGCGACCAGCGCCAGCGGAGCCCTGCTGGATTCTCTGGGAGGCAGCGGGCAAGTCGTGGTGACGGCAACCCGAAGCGCTTCCGAGCGGCAGCCCCCGCTCTTCATCTCGTTTCTGATCGAAGCCGCGGCGTCCCCGGAAGCCGATTCGGACAAGGACGGCCGGGTCTCCTTAGCCGAGGCGTTTCAGTTCGCCGAACGCAGGGTCGCCCAGTGGTACGAAGAAAGGGGAAGGATTCGGACCGAGCACGCCCAGATGAAGGACGTGTCTCCGGAGAGGGCGCTGGCCTCATCCGCGTTTCTTTCGCAGCCGCCCGAACAGGCGTACCTGAATCTGGAAGCCCAGGAGCTCGCTCGGCAAAGATCGGTCTTGGAAAGGGAAGTTGAGGACCTGCGGCTCCGAAAAAGCGAATACTCGGAGGGCGAGTACTTCAACCTTCTGGAAAAGCTCCTGGTTGAAATCTCCGAACTCAGCGAACGCATATCTCAACTGGAGGGCCCCGAATGAAGTTGAAAGCCTGGGTCGCGCTGTTCATCGCCTTTTCGGGCTGGAGCGCGCTGCGGGCCGATTCTTCGGCCTGGGTCCAGATGCTGGACCGCGGTCAATATCAAGAGCTCGGAAGTGAATTGGACGGCCTTTCCTCGCCCACTCCGTTTGAGCTGCGGCTCCGCTTGGAAGTGGCCATTCACTTCGGCGAAGAGGATCGCGCCCGAACTCTGGCCCGGAACTTGCTGTCCATGCACCGTTCCGGCGCGTTGTCGCCGGGCGAAGAGGCAGCGCAGGCGGCTTACGCGGCTTGGAAGCTCGATCGCTGGGAAGACGCCAATCGCATTTTTATCGAGGTATCCGAGCGGTCCGAGCCGTCGCTGTCGATGCTGGTCGACTGGGGCCATCTCTTTCTGGAAAAGTACAACGCCGCAGAAGCGGAGGAGATTTTCCAGGAAGCTGTTCAGGCTGGCGAAACAGGCTCGAGATGGAATCTGGCGGATGCGTGGGTGGGCATCGCCACGGCCATTTCCGAGCAGGGCAGGCCCGGCGTTTCGGAAGCCATCGAGCGAGCCGAGGCTCTCGATGCGGACAATTTGGCTCTGCTTCAGTTCCGGGCGCGGACCCTGTTGGTGGAAGAAAACTGGGACGAAGCGATTCAGTGGATCGACCGGGGGCTTCGATTGAATCCAGCCGGCCTGAATCTGTTGAGCCTCAAAGCGGCGGCGCATCACCTGAGGGAGGAGGAGCGGGAATTCGAAGGCCTCAAAAGCCGAATCCTTCAGACCAATTCTCGTTACGGCGATCTGTTTGAACTGCTGGGCGATCTTTCCGTGGCCACGCGCCGGCTGGAGCCTGCGGTCGAGTGGTACAGGGAGGCGCTGCAGCGCAATCCAAACCACTGGAGGGCGCTGGCTTCCAAAGGGATCAATCTGCTGCGGCTGGGAATGGAATCCGAGGGTCATGCGGCTCTGGAAAGGGCTTACGAGAACGATCCCTACAACATCTGGACGGTCAACACCCTTCGCCTGATCGACAGCTTCGATCGTTTCGACAAGATCGAGACCGACCGCTTCTCGATTCGAGTGCATCAAAAGGAAGCGGAGGTCCTGCGCCCGTACGTTCACGAGCTGCTCGTTCGAAGCTTGGAGACGCTGGAGGAAAAGTACGGCCATCGGGTGGATGGGAAGGTCATTTTCGAAATGTATTCGGACCATGAAGATTTCGCAGTGCGCACCCTCGGGTTGCCCGGACTGGGCGCTCTGGGCGCCACGTTTGGACGCGTCGTGGCCATGGATTCTCCGTCGGCTCGGCCGCGCGGCGCATTTCACTGGGGCTCCACGCTTTGGCATGAGATGGCCCACATCGTTACGCTATTCCTCAGCGACTCTCAGGTCCCCAGGTGGTTGACCGAAGGCTTATCGATGATGGAGGAGCGTCTGGTCGCGGAGGGCTGGGGCGACGGACTGAACCCGAATTTCGTTCGCGCTTACCAGCAAGACCGGCTGCTGCCGCTGTCGGACCTCAACTCCGGCTTCATTCGACCTCGGTTCCCGGGACAGGTGGAGCTGAGCTATTTTCAAGCCGGCTGGCTGTGCGAGTTCCTGGTGGAGCGGTACGGGTTTGAAAAAATCCCCGAAATGCTGCGAGCTTACGGTCGAGGCATGGAATCCGAGCAGGTTTTCCTGGAAATCCTCGGGGAAACCGTGGACTCGATCGATGCCGCATTTCGCGAGGAACTGGCTGCCAGGCTCGACCCTCTGGTTCCGACGCTCGCCCCTCAGGAGGAAGGCTCCGAATCCGTCAGCGCCTTGGTGCGAAGCGTCGACCCAAACAACTACTACGCCATTCTTTCCAGGGCTCGCGAGCTGATTCGGCAGGAAGCTCTGGAGGAGGCGATTCGGCCGCTGGAAAGGGCGATCGAACTGTTTCCCTACGCTGCCGGACAGGGCAGCCCCTACGAGCTGCTGGCCGACGTCTATCGGCGGCTCGATCGT
>DATKAT010000047.1:0-6597 GCA_035514675.1 Acidobacteriota bacterium
GCGAAAATCCAGGCGCGATTTCTCATTCTTCGATTACGTCTTCCCTTGCTCTGGGTCGAGTGTTGCTGAAGTCATAAAGAAACAGAATGACCTCCCACATCTCCTCCTCGGTCAGAAAATTCTCCCATGCCGGCATCACCGATTCCCAAGGGCCGCCGGCCTCCGGAAGCCCGGGAGCCCCTTTGGCAATCCTCCAAAACAAATAGCCCTCCTGCAGCAGCGGAATGTTCTCGGGCAGATTGGTGGGGATCGGGTTCAGGGCGTGTGCGAACTGTCCCGTGCCGCGCGTATTGTCGCCGTGGCAATAGAAACAGTTCTGATAGTAGACGCGGCGCCCGTTCTCCACATGGCTTCGGAACGCTTCCGGATTGGTCTCTTCCAACGGCCGCAAGGGATTGTCCAACGTATTGAGGTCGAAGCTCCTGTCGTGCACTTCAATGCGGTCGGGATTGGCCGGGTGAACCGTCCGCGAGAAAAAGGGCGCACGCACCGGGGCCGTCATCTTCAGATAGACGTTGGCGGCCACCAGACCCGGGATCCCGATCACCAGCAGCACCAGCGGAATCGTGTACTTGCGGCTGGTGACGAACCGAATCAGCGGTTCCTTGAATTCCCGGAAGCGTTTTTCGTCGGCCGTTACGTACAGCAGCAGCGCCAGAGTCACGATGCCCATGTAGAGCCAGATCACCGACTGAGGAATGGGCGTGGCGAAGCCGAATTGAAACCAGGTGAAGATTACCAGCCACCAGGCCATCGTCCAGGTCAGAATCGACGCCCGCCTCCACCACAGCGTCATCAACACAAACGCTATGGGAATAACTACCCAGAAAATCATGGATGACTCCCGTCTGAATCGCTTTCCATCGCGGATCCGGACTCGGCGATCATCGGCAGCCGTCCGACGGATGCCGTTGCGCCGCTCCGATCCGGCCGCGGCAGTTCCGTATCGACCGTCACGGTCACCGTTCCTCCCAAGCTCTGCAGAAACGCGATCACCGCCAGAATTTCGCCTTCGGTCAGGCTGATCGGAGGCCGATGAACCGGCGGCATGCCCGGAGAAAATCCTTCTACAACATAGGCGTCGGGATCGTACAGCGACTGAACCATATACTCCAGGCCGCTCATTCCCGGAATTCGGCCTTCGGCGTTTCGCCCAATCCCTTCCAGATCCGGAAAACGCAATGGGCCGCTGCCTCCGATGGTATGACAGGTCAAGCACAGACCCTTGCCGCGGGCAATCCCCCTTCCCGTCTCCACCAGTTCTTCCGGCGTCATATCGGCCCGAATCTCCACCACCTCAGGAGGATGGACCTCGGACTGCGGCACAAGCTGGCCCACGTATGTGTAAAAGGCGGTCGCCGCCAAAGTCAGTCCCGCAATCTTCAGGCCCACGGGAACCTTCATGGCGCCTCCGCGACGTTCGATTTCCAGTCCTTCTGATCCCCCAGACTCGTCAGCCAAAAGATGAATCCGAGAAACAGGAAGAAAATCAGAACCGTCGCCGAAACGACCTGGGTGGCGAATCCAAGCGTCGGCGTAAAAGCGTCCACCGAGGTGTCCCTGATCACCCCGTAAACGTGCCAGTCTTGACGGAGTCCGGACCGCACGTACCCCATCAGGCCCATGGTCCAGGTGAAGGTCACGGCCAGAAAGATCAGCGTGTACTGGGATCGCGGAGCGATCTCGCCCCAACGGGTCCGTCCCGCCGTCCGGGCATTGCGAAACATGAACAGGTCGATTGCGGTCACCGAGACCATCGCAAACAACACTGCCAGCACCTGAGGAACCGCCAGCCCGATGCGAGTGTGCGCGTCCACGTAATAGCCCAGCACGCCGAGGAATATGACGAGGGCCGATGCGAGGGCGAAAATTCCGAACTGCGTGGCGTTTCCAATCCTGGCCCAGCCGACCGTGGCGATCTTGCCGGCGCGACGGTACAAGAGGAAGCTGACAAACGTCGTCAGAATCAAGATGTTGACTGCTGTATTCTTGGCCGACATGACGCCCAGCACGCCCAGTGCCGGGTGAGTCGAGCCTCCCATGGCGCGAATCTCATCGACCGTAGCAATGATCGATCGGGGAGTCGCCCAGACGATGAAACAGACCGCAACGGCGGCCAGAAGCCATTTGATGTACGAACGAAAGCGCTCAGCCCCCTCAATCCGGCCCATTCCCAGCCACAGGTAATAGTTGGCGGCCAGGAACAGATTGCCGATCAACACCGCCTGGATGATGAACAGCCAGGAAAAGGCGCCGCCCATCATGATCAGCCCCAGCGTCTGCGAAAAAGCATAAATCTCACTGGCCAGCCAGTATCCGGCGAACGGAAGCGGCAGCAGTCCGATGATAGCGATGAAGTTGCCCACGTACCCCATCCAATCGTAGTGGGCCCGGTCTTCGTCGCTTTGCGCCTGAAGGAACTTGTAAGCCGCGTAGGCGGCCGCTATCGATCCGCCGAAAGCCACGTTGGCGATCATCCGGTGGATGTTGATCGGCATCCAGGTGTAGTTGTTGATGGCCTCCCACATATTCAGCAAAGCGCCGGTTTCGGATATTCCGGCAGGAGATGTCATGAAGGTCAGCCATGCGTTGGCGATAAACATGATCGCGGTTCCCACTACGTTCAGCCCAACTCCGAGTGCCAGATGGAACTGAGGCGAAAACTTTCCCCACCCGTAGTAATAGGTGTAAAGAAAAGCCGCTTCGGCAAACAACAGAAGCACATAGGGGATGAACGTCGGCGAAAAGACGTGCATCAGGTAATTCAGGAACCGCGGATAGAGGATGATCAGCAGAAAGGTCAGGAAGGCGCCGAAGGCGGCGGTAAACGAAAACGACGCGGCCAACAGCTTCGTAAATTCATAGGCCAGCCGATCGTACCGTTTGTCGCCGGTCCAGTAGCCGATGAACTCCACCGTGACCGCAAAGATGGGCACTGCAAGCACGAACGCGGCAAACAGCAGGTGCAATTGGGCGACGACCCAAACCGCCACTCGGCTTCCCACGATCGGAAACTGTCGATACTCGGCTTCTTCATACGGCTTTTGACGGGCCTCTTCCCGGAGGCGCCGATCCTCCTCCAGCCGCGCCCGCTCCCGCGGAGTCGCCTCCTCCTCGATCCGCTCCAACGGGCTGCGGTAACCCTGCCGGGAATCCAGGAAGCTCGCGAACTCCGCCGCGCCCAGGGCAACCACGACAAGGCCTGCCAAAATGACCAGCTTCTTTCGCAACAGTGCACTCCTCTCAGCCCGCGACCCGACTGTCGCCGACGACAATCCGACTAACCGGAACAGGCGATCCCGATGGACGGACGATGGCATGCCGACGACGGTTTCCGAGGCTTCGCCCAAAACCCATTTAACATTCTAACATCACGTCAGCCGGTTGTTTTTTCCTCGATCTCTGGCCGGAAACCTCCGCCCGGAATGACGAACTCCGACCGCAATCTCCGTCGTCCCTTCGCCAGAATACAGCCGCGTTCCTCCCTTCGTTTCTCACGCATTTTCCGGCAAGCCTTCAACGAATGGAGCTCTAAAGAGCGGCCCGAACAGAGGCTCAAACAAACCGATGAGCTGCACGAAATTCACAATTCCAGCAAGTCCCCAAAATCACATCCGCTTTCCGAATGTTGGCAAGGATAGCCACACCTCCCAAGGCTGTCAAGAAGCAAATCCCCGCCTGAAGCTCGGGCGTCCCGCGCGTTCCCAACGACGACATAAAAATGATGACGGGAAGCCTGCGCTGTCGAGTCGTCGTCAATCGTTTAAGATAGAACCGCAAAAAAGAATAGGGGGAAGACAACCCCGCAACCGACCCATCGATTCATCCGCTTTCCGGCTTTGCAGCCGCTGACGGCGGCAGCCGGTTGCGCGGCCGATTCGCGGATCGCAAAGACACCGCCCGTCGCGTCTGCGCCGGGTACAGGAGGAAACAGCATGCGCTATTTTTGCTTGACGACTCTGACTGCCGCTTCGTGTCTGGCGGCCGCATCCACCGCTGCGGCATCCAACAACTCCGATGCATCCCGGATCACCCCTCGCATTCCGACGCACACCTACTCCATCGTCGCCCGCGATTCCGACTCGGGTGAATTCGGCGTAGCGGTCCAGACCCATTGGTTCGCCGTCGGACAGCGGGTGGCATGGGCCGAGGCCGGCGTGGGCGCTGTGGCCACGCAGTCCTTTACCGATCCCAGCTATGGCTACCTGGGCCTCGATCTGATGCGGGCAGGCAGAAGCGCGCCCGAGGTGCTGGAGGCGCTGGTTTCGATGGACTCGGGTCGCGAGCTGCGGCAGGTGGGAATGATCGACCGGGCCGGTCAAACGGCGTCGCATACCGGAAGCCGCGCCATCCGCGAGCGCTGCCATCACGCCGGAAACGGCTTTTCGGTCCAGGCTAACTTGATGGAGAATTCCACCGTCTGCACGGCGATGGCCAAGGCCTACCAGAACGCTCAAGGCGACCTGGCGGAACGGCTGCTTGCCGCCCTTGAAGCGGCCCAGAAAGAGGGCGGCGATATCCGCGGCCAGCAGTCCGCCGCGCTTCTGGTGGTCGCGGGCGAGCGGTCGGAAGCGCCTTGGGGCGGAAGGATCTTCGACCTCCGAGTCGACGATCACAAGGCGCCGCTCAGCGAGTTGGCTCGGCTGCTGAACGCAGCCCGCTCCTATCGACTATACGGGGAAGCCGACCGACACTGGGCGGCTGGACGCCAGGAGGAGGCGCTGCAAGCGTTTGAAGCCGCTCAGGACTTGGCGCCGGACAATCATGAACTCGTTTTCTGGCATGCCGTGACGCTTGCCGAGGCCGGGCGGGTGCGGGAGGCGCTGCCGCTGTTCGCAAAGGCCTTTTCGATGTGGCCGAAGTGGAGAACAGTAGTGCAGCGCCTGCCGGCGTCGGGCTTGCTGCCCGACGATCCCGAGCTGATCGAGCGCATCCTCACGGGCCAGTAATCGTGCCCAGTCCGACCGCCCAGCGGAATGAATGGGCCGGGTCTGGAGTATTGCGTTGCCACGCGGCGGCCGACAGGGCTCGGCCGGAGATCGTCCATCGTCCCTGACACCCTTTGCGATCGACCGTCGATCCTTACGGAATGAACTTTTTCCGTCGCCCTGCGTATTTCCTTATCAACAAGGTCGGCAATGTGCCGGCGAATGGATTAAGGAAGGAAATGTCATGAACGAAAGGCACCAGGGAATCCGGATCGACAATATTCCGGCTGAAGGCATCGGCGGTCTTTTTTTCGTCGTAGGAGTTCTTTTGATCACGCTGATCGGCGTACCCGCGTCGCGTCCGTTTCTGGGGGTCGCGCTGCCGGCGGGCGTCTTGGTGGCGGCCCTGCGATACCTCTGGCTGAATCAAACCCGCTTTTAGGCGTCGGAGCAAGAATATGCATCTGAGGCGTCCTTCGTCTGGAAAACCGTAGAGTCCAGACGGATTGATCCGCTCGAAATGGCGGCATGCGCGGAGACGGCCGCCGCTCTCGCATTGCATCGCTTTGGATAATTCCCAGACCGCAAGAATGACAGGGGAGGCGCGCTGATCAAGACCGCGAACAAACGTCGCAACGTCAGCGTTGGGGCCGGATTTTTGCTGGCCCTTATGACCCTGTTGTCGAGCGTCTTGAGCCGGACTGCGCTTCGGGTTGTGATCGACATGCCGCTGGTATCCCTTGCGATAGCCGTCTCGGCCGCCCTGGCGCTGCTAGCCGGACTCCTGCGCGGATTAAGGCGTCCGACGGGCGTCAAGCCGATCCGAATTGCGTTGGGAGCGGTTGCGCTGATCGGCGTCCTGCTCGTCGCCGCGTCGGCGATGCAAGAAAGATTCTTGTCCTATCGAGCAAGCGAGGCGCGCTTCAGCAACGATGGGATTGAACTGGTCGGAACCCTCTATAGACCGCAGGCCTTCGGCGTCCATCCGGCTGTCGTCTTCATCCATGGATCGGGGCCGGAAACCCGGAAAGAGTACGCGTTCTTCGCAAAGCTCTTCGCGCAAAACAACTTCGCAGCGTTGGTTTACGACAAGCGCGGCGCCGGTAAATCGAGCGGCAGACTGTACGAATCGGATTACCTGGATTATTCGAGGGACGCTCTGGCGGCCGTTCGGTTTCTCAAGCGCTCGGACGGCGTCGATCCCGAGTGCATCGGTCTCATCGGGTTCAGCGAGGGCGAGTGGGTGGCCCCTCTGGCGGTCTCGCGGTCGAATGACATTGCATTTCTAGTGGTTATTGGGCCAAGCGGAGTCTCGCCGGCCGCCCAAGTCAACGAAGAAATCGCTATCAGGCTGCGCGCCCTTGGGTATTCCGAGGCCGATGTGGCTCGCGCAGTCGCGCTCAACGAGCGCGTCTTCGGGTATCAGCGGACGGGCCAGGCGACGGAGGCGCTCGAGACGGATTTGCAGAGGGCGTCCAAGGAGCTTTGGTTCCAGGATGCCAGCGACATCCCAAGTCGGCTTTACCCTCCGGAAAGCTACCACTGGTGGCGGTCGGTCATGGACTTTGCGCCCGCCCCGGTGTGGTCGCAGGTCATGGTTCCTGTGCTTCTGCTTAAGGGCGCAAGAGACCAGAACTCGACCGCCAAGCTGGCAAAGCGGGAGATCGAG
>DATKAT010000048.1:0-10798 GCA_035514675.1 Acidobacteriota bacterium
GAGGTGCTGGCGCAAAACCATATCGGCGAGCTGCTGATGGCCACTCCCGCACTCGCCGATGGGACGATGATCGTCCGTGCCGAACGACACGTCTATGCAATCGGGAGGTGAAAAACGCAACGAATGGGACCGGGTCTGGGCTTCGTGGAGACGAATCTGAAGTCGCCCCGGTTTGCCTCGCCGATGTCTCCTGTAGACTTGACCATGGATTCAGACCATGGTCGAATTGGATGGCAATGGAAAAGATCCCCATTTCCAAATTCAAGGCCACTTGTCTGGCGGTGCTCGAACGCGTTCGGCGGACGGGACAGCCGGTTCAGGTGACTCGATTCGGAGAACCGGTCGCGGAAGTCTTTCCGCCTTCTCCTCCGGAAAAGCCGCCGAGTTGGCTGGGTTGCCTGCGGGAGTCGGGCCAGATTTTGGGGGACGTCGTCTCGCCGGCATCCGATGAATCCGATTGGGATGTACTCAGCGAATGAAATTTCTGCTGGATACCCACGTCTGGCTCTGGAGCCTGCTCGAACCGGAACTGCTGTCGGCAGAGAGCCGACGGGAGCTGGAGGACGCGAAGAGCCAATGCTGGCTTTCACCGATTAGTGTCTGGGAGGCGGCCGTTTTGGTGCGCAAGGGGCGGTTGAGACTGGAAATGGATTTGGAAAAGTGGGTCGCTGAAGGCGTCCGTAGAGTGGGTTTGATCGAAGCGCCCTTGACGATGGAAATCGTCCTGGCGGGCGAACGACTCGAACTGAAGCACGCAGACCCGGCCGACCGATTTCTGGCTGCAACGGCTGTCGCGCTCAACCTGACTCTGGTGACCGCCGATCAGCGGCTCCTGACAAGTCCCGGGATCTCGGTATTGGAGGCGTGACGCCGGGCCTCATGATGGTCTGGATCGAACTGCAACGACCGGGTCAGGACGACAGCTTGCGGTATCGCAGAAGCTCCTCCGGACAATCAACGTCCAGCAGGGGCTTTGCGCTTTCCAACTCTACCTGGATGATGCGAGCCGGATGCAACTCCATCAACTGTCTTCCGCCTTCGTCGCCGTTAAGATTCGAAAGTTCCGGAAAGTAGGTTCGGTCGAACAGCGCGGGCGCGCCTTTTCTTCCCCGGTGACACGGAATCACCACGGGCTGCAGTCCGGAGGCCTTTGCGCGGTCGTAGGCTTCTATAATTCCGTCGATCACGGCTGCGGTCAGAAAGGGTTGATCGCAGGGCACGAAGAGCGCGCCGTCGCAGGATTCCGGAAGGGCGCGGAGTCCGGCCCGGATGCTGGAGCTTTTTCCCTCGCCGTAATCAGGATTTTCGGTTGTCTTCAAGGGAAGGTCCTGCACGGCCCGCCGGATTTCAGGGGCAAGGTACCCGGTCACCAGAACGGTCTCGCACAGCAGGGAATCCAGGCAGGCGAGCGCCGCCAGCCGCACCAGCGGCGTTCCGCCAAATCGCGCCAGCTGTTTCGGAGCGTCTCCGAAGCGGGCCGAGCGACCCGCCGCCAGCAGTATCCCCCAGACCCGGGGCGCATCAGTCCAGTTTAACGCCATAGCGCACGGTGATGATTTCGGCCATGATCGACAGGGCGATCTCTTCGGGTCGACGCCCGCCCAGATTCAAGCCGATCGGGGCGTGCAGCCGGTCGAGAGCTGATTCTGAGACGCCCATCCCCAGCAGGGCGGAGCGCCGCTTGGCCTGGGTTTTTTTCGAGCCGAGGACGCCGATGTAGCGGCAGGGGCTCGCCAGAGCCATTTTTAGCGCGGGATTGTCCAGTTTGTCGTCATGGCTGAGAACGGCGACGTAGGTCGACTCGTGAAAATCCTCCGGCTTCAGGGCACCGATCGGCCAGTCGGTAATGAGGCGGTCGGCATGTCCGAAGCGCTCTGGGGAGGCGAAGGCGGACCGCGGGTCGACCACCCAAGTGCGGAACCCGAGTATCCTTGCATAGGCGATGAGGGACTCGGCCGCATGGACGGCGCCGATGACGATCAGCCTGGGAAGCGGCGGAAAGGGCTCGATCAGGACGTCGCAGGCGCCCTGCTCCGACGGAAGCGCCACGCGGCTGCAGCGCTGGCTTTCCAGGCAGTCGAACGCGACGGAAGTGAGGGCGTCGCGGTCTGCGCCCGCGATATCGCCGACGGATTCGCTCTCATCCGGCCACGCGAGAAGGTGCTTTCCGGCCAGGCCGCCTTGCAGTCCGGTGCACAGAACGCAAGAGCGTTCCTGCGCCAGGGATTCGCCCAATCGCCCCAGAAGATTTTCGTCCGGCAGCGGTTCCACAAAGACTTCGATTTCTCCGCCGCAGCTCAGCCCCACCGACCAGGCCCGTTCGTCGGAGATCCCGAACGGGATCAGCTTCGGCCGACTGGATTCCAGCACGTTGAGCGCCTCCGAAACGACGGCGCCTTCCACGCAGCCTCCGCTGACCGAGCCTGCGATTTCCTTTTCAGAAGAGACGGCCATGCGGGCGCCCAGCGGACGGGGAGCTGAACCATAGACCTTGACGACGGTCGCCAGAGCCGCCTTGCGGCCGCCGGCGCGCCATTGTTGGATCGCACTCAGAACTTCTCTCATATTCGAAGTTGCTCCTCAGACCTGCCGCCTCGGGGCGCGAGCGCCCCGAGGCGCCGGCCCAACTCCTCGAGGCTGACGAGGTTGTGCACGGGCAGGAAATGATCCACGTGGGGGAGCGCCGCCTTTAGCCCGCGGGTCAGGGGTTGAAAGCCTGCAGCGCCCAACAGCGGGTTCAGCCAGACGAGGCGAAAGCAGCTGCGCTGCAGGCGGGCGATTTCGCGGCGAATCCTCTCGGGCTCTCCCCGGTCCCAGCCGTCGCTGATGATCAACGCCCAGTCATGGCTTGTCAGGACCCGGCGGGCCCATTCTCGGTTAAAGACGCGCAGGGATTCCCCGATGCGAGTGCCGCCTCCAAAATCGGGAATGGATGCGGCCGCCCGCCGCAGGGCCCGACCGGGGCTTCGATCCTTCAAGAGCGGGGTCAATCGGCTCAGGCGGCTTCCAAATGCAAATGACTCGACGGTATGGAGCCCCCGATCGAGAGAATAGAGAAATTCCAACAGAATTCGCGAGTAGGGTTCCATCGAGCCGCTGATGTCGCACAGCACGATCAGTCTCCGCCGCTTCCATTTTCGCTGGCGTCGAAACAGCCGGGCCGGCTCGGCGCCCATTTTGAGGCTTGCCCGCAGCGTCCGTCTCAAATCGAGGGGCCTCCCTCTGCGGGCCGAGGCCAAGCGGCGCATGCGCCGGCGGCCCGGCTGCCAGCTCATGCTTCGAATGAAGCGGACCACTTCTTCCCTTTCCGATTCGCTCAGCTGTGCGAAATCTTTTTGCCGCAATCGGTCTACGGCGCTGAATCCAGGAAGCGGGCGCAGGTTTTCCGCCTGAGACGCGCCCGCCAGGCCCGAATAAATATCGGAAGCGCCCCTGCTCTCGATTCGATGGAGCGATCGCTGCAGCATTCGACCCAGCTCCAGAGGCTGCTCGTCCCAACGGCGGCTTCCGCTCCAGAAAAGCTCAAACAAGGCGTCGAACAGATCCAGGTCCTGGCGGCGATGAACCAGCGTCGATAGAAGTGCCGCGCGAAAGGACGCCCGGTCCTTCCAGTCGATCCATCGGAGAGCCTCTACCAGCTCGACGTTTTGACGTGAAGTCACCCGGAGGCCGGCTTTTCTGAGCAATCGGGCGAATAACAAAAGGTTGGGAAGCAGGAAGGATCCAGCGACGCGCTTCGAGCGGTCAGGTTTGCTTTTCAAGGCCGCCCCTCCTCCAATTCGCCCAGAATCCGACCCACCGCGTCCCGGCTCAGGCTTTCGATGTCTTCTCGGTTCTTCAACAGCACCCCCAGCGTCCGCTCGACCAACTCTTCGCTGAGCCGGGTCTGGTCCAACGTGACCAGGGCCGTCGCCCAGTCGAGGCTTTCGGCGACCCCCGGGCGCTTGTAAAGATCCTCCCTTCGCAACGCCTGCACGAAGCCGACGACCTTTTCAGCCAGCATGGCCGAAGCTTGCGGCGCCTTTGTCCGAATGATCCGCAATTCCTTTTCGAAGTCGGGATAATCAATCCAGAAGTAGAGGCAGCGACGCTTCAAGGCGTCGTGGATCTCACGCGTCCGATTCGAAGTGATGACGACGGCGGGCTTGCGTCGGGCCCGGATCGTGCCGATTTCCGGAATGGTGATCTGAAAATCGGAGAGCAGCTCCAGCAAAAACGCCTCAAACTCCTCGTCGGCCCGGTCCAGTTCATCAATGAGGAGCACGGGAGGCGTCGCAAACTCGCCGTCGACCGCCTGAAGCAGGGGCCGTTTCAGAAGAAAGTTCGGCGCAAAGATGTCGTCTTCGGACGGCGGCGTTCCCGCCGCCTCCTGCATGCGAATGTGCAGGATTTGCCGACTGTAATTCCATTCGTAGACGGAGTTGCCCACATCCAGACCTTCGTAGCACTGCAGCCGCAGCAATGGACGGTTCAGCGCGAACGCCAGAGCCTTGGCCACTTCGGTCTTCCCGACGCCCGCTTCCCCTTCCAGAAACAGCGGTTTTTCCATCTTCAGGCTCAGAAAAACCGCTGTCGCCAGATTCCGGTCGGAAATATACCGTTGTTCAACCAGGAGCTGCTCGACTTCTTCGACGGAGCGAAACTCATGACCCACGACAGGCTATTCTATCGCGCTCTGTCACGCGCCTGTCGCAGCGCTCTGCGGGCGTAGACGCGCGCCAGGTGAAGCCGATACTCGCCCGACGCGAAGGAGTCCCCCATCGGATCGGGAATTTCGAGTCGATCGCCGAGGGCCGCATCGATGTCTTGGTCCCGCAACGAGGAGCCTTCCAGCGCCCGGCTGACAGCCTCCGCCAGGAAGGGGACGGCTGCGACACCGTTGAAAGCCAGTCTCAATCGGCTGCAGTTTCCCGCCGCATCCAACTGCACGATGGCGGCCGCGCCGCACACTGCGTAGCCGGAGGCCGGATGCTCGAGTTTGAGGTAGCAGCTTCCGGTTCCTGCAACGAGCTTGTTAAAGCGGATGGAGGTCAGGATCTCGCCCGCCTGCATTTCGGTCGTCATCAGATCGATGAAGAATTCGCCGGCCGCCACGTCGCGCTTTCTTCCGTTTGCAGTCAATTCGATTTCAGCCTCCAGCGCAACCGCGACGGCGGGAAGATCCGACCCCGGATCGGCGTGAGCCAGATTCCCGCCGATCGTTCCCATATTTCGGACCTGCGGGTCGGCGATTCGGGCGGCAGCTTCGGCCAAGACCGCGCAATTTTCGCGAAGCAGCGGAGATGCAGCGATTTCGGAATAGGTCGCAAGCGCCCCAATGCGAATGCGATCCCCCTCCTCCGAAATGCCCTTCAGCTCCGGAATGCGACGGATGTCGATCAGCACCGAGGGTTCCGCCAACCGCATCTTCAGGATCGGGATCAGGCTGTGGCCGCCGGCCAGAACCTTTGCGCCGTCGTTTTCCCGCAGCCAGTTCAAGGCCTGCTCCAGGTTCTCGGCTCTCAGGTACTCGAATTCGGGTGGAAACATGACGTTTACGACCTCCCCTTCTGATGAATGGCCCGCCAGACCTTTTCCGGAGTCAACGGCATGTCGATATGAGCGATCCCGTACGGCGCCAGCGCATCCATGACCGCATTGACCATAGCGGCCGGGGAGGCGATTGCGCCGGCTTCCCCTACCCCCTTGACTCCAAGCGGGTTGTGCGGACAGGGAGTGACGGTTCGGTCCAATTCAAAATTGCCCAGCATGTGCGCTCGCGGCAGTGCGTAATCGAGCAGCTCTCCGGTCATCAACTGTCCGTTTTCGTCGTAGACGGCCTCTTCCCAGAGGGCCTGCCCGAGTCCCTGGGCGATTCCGCCGTGCAATTGACCGTCCACAATCATCGGGTTGATCACGTTTCCGACGTCGTCCACAGCCAGGTAACGCAGAATCCGGATGGAGCCCGTTTCGGGCTCCACTTCCACGACCGCGATATGCGTTCCGAACGGAAAAGTGAAGTTGGCGGGGTCGTAAAAGGTCGTAGCGGCCAGTCCCGGCTCGATGCCCGGCGGGAGGTTGTGGGCCAGATAAGCCTGAAGGGCGATTTCCTGAATGGCCTGGGCCTTTGAGGGAACGCCCCGAACGAAGAACTTGCCCGCCTCGAACTCCACGTCCTCTTCGGCGGCTTCGAGCACGTGGGCCGCTATCTTTCTCCCCTTCTCAATGATCTTTTCGGCGCTGACGGCCAGAGCGCTTCCGCCTACAGCGGCGCTGCGGCTTCCATAAGTGCCCCATCCGAAGGGAACCTTGTCGGTGTCTCCATGAATGACTTCCACCTGGTCGACGCCGACGCCCAGACGGTCGGCCACGATTTGGGAAAACGTCGTCTCGTGTCCCTGACCGTGAGCGGAAGAACCGGTGTAAACCGTGACGCTTCCGGTGGGATGCACGCGGATTTCTCCGCTCTCCCACTGACCGGCTTGAGCCCCCAGAGTGCCGACGACCGCCGAGGGCGCCAGGCCGCAAGCCTCGATGTATGTGGAGAGGCCGATCCCCAGCGGAGGTTCGCCGTTCTCTACCCTGCGCCGCTGCTCTTCCCTCAATTGATCGTAACCGACCAGCTCCTGAGCGCGGGCCAACGCTCCCTGATAATTGCCGCTGTCGTATTGGAGGGCGACCTGCGTCTGAAAGGGGAAGGCGTCGGGGGGAACGAAGTTTCTGCGCCGGATTTCCGCAGGATCCAGCCCGGTTTCCCGCGCCGCCTGATCCATCAGGCGTTCGACGACGTAGGTCGCCTCCGGCCTGCCGGCGCCTCGATAGGCGTCAACCGGCGCCGTGTTGGTAAAGACGCCGATGACGTTGCAGTGGATGGCCGGGATCGTGTACTGGCCCGAGAGGAGGGTGCCGTACAGGTAGGTTGGAATGGCCGGGGCGAAAGTCGAGAGATAAGCTCCCATGGCCGCGTAAGTCTTGACCCGAAGGCCCAGAATCTTCCCGTCGGCGTCGAGCGCCATCTCGGCCGTCGTGACGTGATCGCGACCGTGGGCATCGGTCAGATTGGCTTCCGAGCGGGTGGCCGTCCATTTGACCGGCCGTTTCAGCTGCATGGAGCACCAGGCGGCGATCGCCTCGTCCGGATAGTGGTGAATCTTGCTGCCGAATCCTCCGCCGACTTCTGGCGCGATCACGTGAATCTTGTGTTCCGGCAGGCCGAGCGAGGCCAGCGACATCAGCAGCCGGTGGATGTGCGGATTCTGCGAGGTCATCCGAAGAGTCAGCTGGCCGGTCGAATCGTCAAAATCGGCCAGAGCGGAGCGGGGTTCGATGGCGTTTGGGATCAGGCGATTGTTACGGAGTTGGATTCGCGCCTTGTGCCGAGCTGAGTCGAAAGCTGCTTCCACCGCCGCCCGGTCGCCGATTTCCCAGTCAAAGGCGATATTTTTTTCAGCCTCGTCATGCAGTTGCGGAGCCCCGTCTTCGACGGCCCTGGCCGGGTCCACGACGGCGGAAACCGGCTCGTAATCCACGTCGATCAGGTCGACCGCGTCCCGAGCGATGTACCGGTCTTCGGCCACCACCACCGCCACTGCGTCGCCGACGTAGCGCACTCGGTCGTGAGCCAAAATCGGATGGGGGGGCGTTTTAATGTCCGGAAGCAGCCAACCGACCGGCACGACTCCCGGCGACTTGCTCTTCCGAACGTCCTTGGCGGTATAAACGCCCAGCACGCCCGGAAGCTTAGCGGCTCGCTCGACGTCGATCCCCTTGATTCTGGCGTGTCCATATGGACTGCGCGCCATGGAGGCGTACGCCATGCGGGCCAACTTGAAGTCGTCGGTGTACTTCCCCTTTCCCGTGATCAGAGATGGATCTTCCTTTCGTCGGATCGATGAGCCGAACAATTTAGCGGCCATCGGCCCCTCCTTTTCCCGTCTGCTCGCGACCCATTCCGGCCGCATGCTGAACGGCCTTGACGATATTCTGATAGCCGGTGCATCGGCACAGGTTCCCTTTCAGGGCGCTGCGGATCTCCGATTCGTCGGGAGTGGCGTTCCGACTCAACAGGTCATGGGCCGCCAGGATCATTCCGGGAGTGCAATACCCGCACTGCAGACCGTGCTCTTCCCAGAATCCTTTCTGGAGCGGGTGCATTCGGCCGTCTTCGGCCAACCCTTCAATCGTCGTCACCTCGCATTCGTGAACCTGCACGGCCAGAAGCGTGCACGATTTGACGGCCATTCCATCCAACAGAACCGTACAGGCTCCGCAAAGGCTCGTTTCACATCCCACGTTGGTCCCCGTCAGGTCCAGCTCCTCCCGCAAAAAGTGCACCAGCAGCATGCGCGGCGGAACCTTTCTGAGGTGCTCCGTCCCGTTGACCCTCATCCTGACATCTTGCATTGTCATCACCTTCGTTCGATTACGGCGGGCTTTGCTCGGAAGGTTTCTGCAAATTGGCCACGATGACGTGGTTCAGGCGTTCCAGGCCGTGTTTGGCGACCATGCGAGCCGTGCTCTCCAAGAGCCGCTGGCCGACCGAAGCGATCCGGCCTCCGATTTGCGCGTCCACTTCGTAGCGCATCAATGTGCTTTCTCCGTTTTCCACCAACCGAATGTCTCCGACGCCCTCCAGAAAGCCGGGAGCGCCCTTTCCTGAAAGCTTCAAGTGATAGCTCTCCGGGGGCTGCAGATTCGAAAGCGCAAACAAGCCCTCGAACCGACCGTGGATCGATCCCACTCCGATCCGAATGACCCCCTTGTACTCATGTTGACCGGTCGCTTCCAGCGCATCGCAACCGGGAATCACGCTGGCGATCACCTGCGGGTCAAGAAGGCTGCGCCAAACCGCCTCCCGCGCCGCCTGAAACGTGTACTCTCCAGAAATCTTCAAGCCCGCGCCTCTTTCCTTCCGGAAAGAATATCCTCTTGCCCGGCCCTTTTCAACGACGCCTTCCCGAATATGCGGGCGTCGGCAGCGTGACCGACGGATGCGCGCTTTCCCGGCTGCTTGGTGCGAGGCGAACGTCTTGACGGAACCGCCCGCCGGCTTCGGGGTTTCCGAAATCCGGCCAGTCGGCCAGCCATGGAATGCTCATCATCTTGCATCTCGTTCAACCACTCGGCCAGTCAACAGCTGCGACAGGACATTGTCGCGGGGATAGGCGTGGCCGCGGTGCTGGAGAAACCCTTCGGCATGCGTGACCTCCGTATCCCCTCCAGAGGAGGCGCCCTCACCCTGCAGCCGCGCCCAGCGGACCATGCTGTCCAAGTATTCATCCATCCCGTGGTGCTTTTTCAGCCAATCGCGCTGGCTCTGATGACAAGCCAGCATCCGTTTCTTAAAGTCGATCCGATCGCCGACGTCGATCCAGAAATGGCAGTCCACCGGATTTCCGAAAATATCGATCCCCTCCAACGGCGCCGCGTAAAACAGCCAGGGAACCTCCGCCAAGGCCCGCCCGCCGTCATGGTAATTGGGAACCGGAGCGTAAAAGCAGGCGTTGCGCACAAGTCGGCTCGTGGCCTCATGGTCGCTGATGTAATCCTCCGGGGGGTGAGTGAGAACGATGCGCGGTTCGACTTCTCGAAAGAGCCCGGTCAACGCCCGATTCGCGCTGTCATCGTTGAATATGCAGAAGTCCTGAAAGCCGCCCCAGTGATACTCTGCGTCCAGCATCTCAGCCGCCGCTTCCGCTTCCTCGCGGCGAATCCGGCTGATTTCATCAGGGGGATGCTCGCTCGATCCGCAATCGCCCAGCGTCATCGTCGCGATGTGAATCTTGCAGCCTGCGTCTCGCAGCAGCGAAAGGGTTCCGGAACACATCATCTCGACGTCGTCCGGATGGGCGCCGACCGCCAGAATAGGTAGATCCTGCGCTTGAATCATATAAGTTCAAGGCTCGCAACCGTGCGAAACGTATTGCACGGGCAGCACATTCAACGCATGGAGATTTCGACGTCTTCCGCCACCCCTCCCAGCAAGGTGTAGGAGCCGGGAACCTCCTGCAGAATCGATCCCGGCACCAGCGGGTCCACGGGTCCGTGAGCCACCAGTCGAGCGATGAATCGCTGCCAGCTGATCCCCCCTCCCAGGTACCCGTCCAGCCAGAACGACCGGTCCCGGGCCGACAGTATTTCCCGCGGTCCGATCGTATAGGCCTTTGGAGGGACCCACGACCAGTCTCCGCCAAACGAATGCAGGGCGTTCTGCATGATCGTCATGGGGTGCAGATCGACCAGTCGAGCCGCTGCCTGCTTGAAAGCCCCCAAGTCGCCATTGAATTCCAGTCCCAGGTGCGCCTCCCAAAACGCTATGTGCCCGCACCATCCGATGCCGCCGTAGCAGACGTCGGCGCCTCCCAGGTCCTCGATCATCCGACCGTAATGGTCGATATTGCCGGCAGTCGGAAAATGAATCTGTTCCAGCGGCGGGCGGAGTTCCGTCCGAATTGCGAAGAAGAAGTTCTCCAGCATCGCCTTTTGAAACGAGCCCGGCCAGGCCGGCGGAGCCGCTCGACCGTCTCCGTCCGCGTATTCGTCCATGTTGAACGAATGCACGTGACGGCAGGAAATACCGAGTTCGTTGATCAGTCTGGCCGCAATCGAGTACTGCGGCATCGGCCCGACCGGAAAGATTCCGACGAATCGTCTGCCAGTTTCAGCGGACTCGCGAATCCGTCTGACGATGTCCAGCGCAAACTCGAAATAAAAGTCATTCGGGTCTTCGACGATCCGAATCTTAAACTCCCGATGCGGGTGCCTGCAGATCTCCGCCTTTTTAATCGCGCGGGCCTGTGCGCACGCCTGGCGATCCCGA
>DATKAT010000049.1:0-17465 GCA_035514675.1 Acidobacteriota bacterium
CGATGTCGACCTGATGGGTCGGGTGGAAAACGGTCTCCGCAGGCCGATTCGGCTCCAGCCATCGAAACGGCGGGGGCTCTTCGGAGGACTCCTGAGCGCCCGGCAGCCAGCCTGCAGACAGCGTCAACGATGCCAGGGCGAGGATTCGAAATGCCTTGCGCGACTTCATATTCGATCACTCCTCATTATCCAAAAGCCGGCGCCGCGGCCCGCCGGCCTCTTCGGCCGCGAACCGCAAAGCCGCCGACACGGACGAATGATGTTGCACGGCTCTGCACTTCAGTGTGGCAGACCGACCCCGATCGATCAAGCGAAACCGTTCCGCCCTAACCCGGATCTTGCACGCAGATTCTGCTGCGGCGCCGGAGTGCGGCGCACCTGCCGCGTTGCCGCTCTTTAGTTCGCATCTCCCGCGCAGCTCCTGCTGCGGCGCTGGAGAGCGACGCGTCTACTGCGTTGCCGCTCCTTGGCCTGCTCGACGTACTGCGCGAGAACGACTGCGGTGGCCTTCGTCGCGCGCCTTGCATCCGCATCGCTCTCCAACGCCTCGCAACGGACCCGCGTGCAAGATCCGGGCTCACGGAAGCGGCGCCCGATTGACGCCCACTTGCGAAGCGAAGAGAAAACATTTCCTGCCGCTTTTTGAATATTTTCAGACCTGACCCGTTTGATTGCCTGGAAAGGGGACCGCCGATGAGTGAACCAGTGGAAAATCGTGAAGAGTCCGCTTCGGGGCTGTCCGGACTGACGGGGATTTTTTTCGAACCCGGCCGGACCTTTCGGCAGATCGATCGGAATCCGCGCTGGATGCTGCCCCTGCTCGCCTCGATCGTCGTGGGGATCGCGGGCACGTTGCTGATCTTGCAGGTGATCGACATGACCGAGATCTTTCGCAACGAAATGCTGAACAGCCCGCAGGGCCGGAATATGACGGCCGAGCAGATCGACGAGATGGCGGCCCAGTTAATGCAAAGCCCCTGGGTGAAGGCTTTTCAATTTCTCGGCCCGGTCTTTCTTCCGATATTGACGACCCTGCTGGTGGGAGGTCTGTTGATGGCGCTTCTGCCCATCATAGGAGGCGATGCGCCTTTCAGGAAAGTCTTTTCCGTAGTGACTCACGGCTACTTTTTCTATTACGCCGTGGCGACCTTCCTGGCGGTGCTGGTCTACCATTTAAGTCCGGAGCCTAACTCGATACACCCCCAGAATCCCGTTTTCACGAACCCCGGCGGATTATTCAACCGAAGGGAGGATGCGCTGCTGTATCAGCTGGCTTCTTCGGTCGATCTGCTTTCCTTTTATCGGATTTATCTGATCGGGGTGGGGCTTTCGGTTGTGGCCAAGGGGCTGAGCCGCGCGGGCGGGATCATGGCTTCCGCCCTTCCGTACGCCCTGTACGTGTTGATTACGGTTGCCTGGACGGCATTGACCGGGTAGCAGTGACCCCGTTCATTTGCCTTTTTTTGCGCCCGAGGCCGGCTTTTTCTTGGCAGCGTTCTTTTTCCCGGTTGCGCGTTCTTTCTCGGTTTTCGACTTCGCCTTTGAGGCGGTCTTTCGAGGCGCCGCCGAGGCCGGCTTCCTACCAGCCTTCCCCTTGGCCGCCGGCTTCTTGTCGACGGCTTTCTCCGCTTTGGGCTCCGTCTTTTTCGACTTTTTCTTTTCCGAGGCGGGGGCTTCCGGGACCAGATCGCCGTCGAGCAGCTCCAGCAGGGCCAATTCGGCGGAATCGCCTTTCCGTTCGCCCAGCCGCAGGATCCTGGTGTAGCCGCCTTGGCGATCCGCAAAGCGCGGAGCGAGCGTTTCGAAGAGTTTATGCACTACAGACTTTTTTCGAATGAATCCGAGGGCCTGCCGACGGGCGTGCAAGGTTTCCTTCTTGCCGAGAGTAATCATCTTCTCGGCGACGGAACGGACCTCCTTGGCCTTGGCTACGGTTGTAATCATTCTTTCGTTTTCAAGCAGTTCCGTGACCATAGTCCGCATCAAGGCTCTCCGGTGGCTGGAGGTTCTTCCTAGCTTTCGGCCTGAAACTCTATGTCGCATAATCGCTCAATCCTCCGCGGAGTCGGCGTCGCCCCGTCCGGCAATGGATACGCCGGCATAAGGCCCGAAGCCCTTTCCTACGCTTCCACGCTCTCTCGAACGGGGCGTCCCTTGTCGTCCAGCTTCATTCCGAACGTGAGCCCCATGTCGGCCAGAATCTCTTTAATTTCGTTCAGCGACTTGCGGCCGAAATTCTTGGTCCGCAGCATTTCCGCCTCGCTTTTGACGACCAGATCGTTGATCGTCTGAATATTCGCATTCTTCAGGCAATTGTACGAACGTACGGACAGCTCCAGCTCTTCGATCGATTTATTGAGATTTTCGTTCAGGAACTCGCGCTCGCCGCCTTCGTCTTCCCTTCTGTCTTCGGGCTCTTCCTTGAAATGAATGAAGATATACAGGTGGTCCTTCAGGATTTTTGCGGCCTGGCCGACGGCGTCTTGGGGCGACACGCTTCCGTCGGTCCAGACGTCCAGGTTGAGCCGATCGAAGTCGGTGGAATGACCGAGACGAGCCGACTCCACCCAGTAGTTGACTTTTTCAATCGGGGAATGAACCGAATCGATGGGCATCCAGCCGATGCCGAGCTCTTCTTCAAAATTCTCGTCGGCCGCCACGTACCCGCGTCCGTTGGCGACCCGGATTTCCATCTTCAGGCTGCCTGAAGCGTCAACAGTTGCGATATGCACGTCAGGGGCGAGAATTTCGACTTCCGGATCGGGTTTGATGTCCCCCGCCTTCAGCTCTTGATCCTTTTTGGAGCTTTCCAGGTAAAGCGTCTTGGGCTTGTCGCTGTGCAGCTTCAACGGGATTTGCTTGAGATTCATCAGGATGTCGGTGACGTCCTCTCGAACCGCGGGAATCGACGAAAACTCGTGCAGCACTCCCTCGATTCTGACTCCCGTAACGGCGGCGCCGGGAATGGAGGAGAGAAGAATGCGGCGCAGGGCGTTGCCCAGCGTCGTCCCGAAACCGCGCTCGAACGGCTGGGCGTAAAAGCGCCCGAACCGCCCAGTGAGGCTGTCGAGGTCACATGCCAGTCTCTTTGGAATTTGAAAACCAATCATGAAATCCGCTCCTATTGACAGAAGATGGGTTCGATAATGCCTCCAGCAAGGGCCTGAAGCGCCTGATCGCGGTCGCCTGAGGCCTCTGCTCCGCATTTCTGAGGGGCCCCCCGCTGCAGCAACCCGTGCGCGTCAAAATCTCGATCTAGCGACGGAGACCCATGCCGGGAATATCCTTCCGGTTCGATTCTATTTTGAGTACAGTTCGACGATCAGCGACTCCTCAATGGGCACCCGGATATCCTCCCGCTTGGGAAGTTCAGTCACCTGCGCGGTAAAGGCCTGGGGATCGAGTTGAAGCCAGCCGGGGATGCCGCGGCTCACGGCGTCTTCCATCGCTGCCTGGATCTGCAGGTTTTTGCGGCTCCGTTCCCGGACGCTGATCTGATCGCCCTGTCCGACCAGAAAGGAAGGGATCGTCACCTTTCGCCCGTTGACTTCGATATGCCCGTGACGCACCAGTTGTCTGGCCTGCTTGCGGGAGCTTCCGAACCCGAGGCGATAGACGACGTTGTCGAGGCGCCTCTCGAGAAACTGAAACAGGAGTTCTCCGGTGACGCCTCGCCTTCGCGACGCCTTTGTAAAGTAATTTCGAAACTGCCGCTCCAGCACGCCGTACATGCGCTTGACCTTTTGCTTTTCCCGCAGCTGCTGCCCGTAGCCAATCACCTGGCTGCGTCTGTAAAAACTCCGCCCATGCTCTCCCGGACCGTAATTGCGCTTTTCGATGGCGCACTTTTCGGAAAAGCAGCGCTGCCCTTTCAGAAACAGCTTCATCCCTTCGCGCCGGCAAAGCCTGCAGACGGGACCGATATATCTGGCCAATTCAACCTCCTGATTGCGATCGCCTCGCCGCATGCGCGGCGGCGATCCAGAACTCGACCCGCATTCCCCCGGCGCCTATCGCGGCGGGGCCGAACGCCTCTGGGCGCCGCGGGCTACACTCGTCTCTTTTTCGGCGGGCGGCATCCATTGTGCGGAATCGGAGTCACATCCTTAATCGAGCGCACTTCGATGCCGGCTGCCTGCACGGAGCGAATGGCAGCTTCCCTTCCGGAGCCCGGCCCTTTGACCTCCACATTGCAATACCGCATTCCAAACTGTTCCCGAGCCTGAGCGGCCGCCGTATGCGCGGCCTGCGAGGCGGCAAAAGGCGTGCTCTTACGGCTCCCGCGAAAGCCCTGCGAACCCGCGCTGGAATGCGTCAGCACGTTTCCCTGCGGGTCGCTGATGCTGATCAACGTATTGTTGAAGGTCGCCTTGATGTGAACGATCCCGTGTGAAACCGACCGCTTCTCCTTCTTCTTGGTCGACTTCTTCTTTTTCGCCTTCGTGCCTTTTGCCATGCTTCAGTCCTTCAGCTTTCTATCTTTTCTTCCGACCGATGCGGCCTCTTCGAGGCCCTTTTCTCGTTCGAGCGTTGGTGTGAGTCCTCTGTCCCCGCACGGGGAGGCCCCGGCGGTGACGAAGGCCGCGGTAGCAGCCGATATCCATCAGCCGCTTGATGTTCAACTGCACTTCCTTTCGGAGATCCCCTTCCACCATCCCTTCATCCTGAATGATGTTGCGGATGCGGGCCCCTTCCTCCTCGGTCAAATCCTTCACTTTCGCATGCACGTCCACGCCGGCCTTTTCGCAAATTTCGGCAGCGCGAGACTGACCGATCCCGTAGATGTACGTCAGCGAAATCTGAATCCTCTTGTTTTCCGGAATATTGACTCCAGCCACTCGCATAAAGGTCCTCCAAGACCGTGCTCGAGCCGACCAGACGCCGGACAGGCGCCCGTCGGAAGCCGACGGCTCTATCCTTGCCTCTGCTTATGCTTCGGGTTGCTGCAAATCACCCGTACGACGCCTTTTCGTCGAATGACTTTGCATTTCATACAGATTTTCTTTACCGATGCCCGAACTTTCATTTTCGAACTTCACTTTCCAGTCGGCCCGGACCCGGCGGGCTCAAGGGCCGCCCTTCGCCCGTCGGGCTCGCGCCCCGATCACTTGTACCGATACACGATTCTGCCCCGCGACAGATCGTAGGGCGACAGCTCCAGCTTGACCTTGTCTCCGGGAAGGATACGAATAAAGTACTTACGCATCTTCCCGGACACGTGGGCCAGCACTTCATGCTTGTTTTCCAGCTCGACCCTGAACATGGCATTGGGAAGGGTCTCGACGACCGTTCCCATCACTTCTATCGCTTCTTCCTTTTTACTCACCGACTCGCTTCCGCTTCCAATTCGCTCTCCAATTCGCTCTCCAATTCGCTCAAGATCCACGGGCCGTTTCCTGTGACGGCGACCGAGTGCTCAAAGTGAGCGCTGTATCCGCCGTCTACCGTGACGGCCGTCCATTTGTCCTCAAGAATCCGGGCTTCCGGCCCGTTGCTGTTGACCATCGGCTCGATAGCCAGCACCATCCCTTCGACGAGACGAGGCCCCCGACCAGGCGTTCCGAAGTTCGGCACCTGCGGGTCTTCGTGAAGAGAGCGGCCGATCCCGTGCCCGACGAACTCGCGGACCACGGAAAACCCATGGGCTTCCACATACTTCTGGATGGCCGACGAAATATCGGAAACGCGGTTTCCCACCCGGACCTGCTCAATCCCCTGGTAAAGCGAGCAGCGGGTCACATCCAAGAGCCGCTGCAGTTCCGCCGAGATGCTTCCCACAGGGATCGTCAACGCCGCGTCTCCGAAAAATCCCTGATAGTAAACGCCGACGTCGACCGCCACGATGTCGCCGTCGTTTAAAACCCGCTCAGCTCGAGGAATCCCGTGGACGATTTCCTCGTTGACCGACGTGCAGACGCTGGCCGGAAAGCCCTGATAACCTTTGAAAGCCGGCGCGCCGCCGGCTTTCCGAATCATTCCCTCGGCCGCCTCATCCAGCTCCAGCGTCGAAACGCCGGGCCTCACCAGTCCTTGAAGATGGCGGAGGACCTGCGCCACGATCCGGTTGGCTGCCTTCATCTTGTCCAGTTCGTGACGACTCTTGCACACGATCATCCCCGGATCTCTCCAACGATCCGGGCAACCGACTGAAAAACCTCTCCGACTTCGCGGCTCCCGTCTACGACAAAATAATTGCCCCTGGACGAATAAAAGTTGATGACCGGTCGAGTCTGCTCTCGGTAGATGCGCAGCCGCTCCGCTATGATTTCGCCACGGTCGTCGCGCCGCTGGACCAGTTGCGCTCCGCAGTTTTCGCACGCGCCCCCAGCCGAAGCTGATGACGCGACATTGTAGATCTTACCACACTGCGGGCAGGAGAGTCTTCCGGACAACCGGTCCAGGATGACTTTCTCGTCCACTAGCAGATTAATCACGAACACGGGACTTTCGCCGGCGATCGCTCTGAGTTCTTCTGCCTGTTGGACCGTGCGCGGGTATCCGTCCAACAGAAACCCGGACTCGCAATGGGAGTCGTTCATCCGCTTACGAATGATTTCGTTGACCAGTTCGTCCGGCACCAATTCACCGGCCTCCATGATCTCCTGCACTTTCTTGCCAAGTTCGGAGCCGTCTCGAACTTCCGCGCGCAGGATTTCCCCGGTGGAAATATGCTTCAACCCAAACTCTTGCACGAGTCTTCGCGCTTGCGTTCCTTTTCCGGCGCCGGGCGAGCCAAACAAAATGATCACCTTCCCCTTCATCCATCAACCCCGGCGGCCCTTGATCCGGCCCTTCTTCAAGAATCCTTCGTAGTGGCGCATGATCAACTGCGACTCGATCTGGTGGACCGTATCCATCGCAACTGCGACGACGATCAGCAGCGAGGTTCCTCCAAAGTAAAAGTTCACTCCCAGTCCGGTGGTGAAGAAATCGAGATCGTAAGAGGTTAGAAAATTGTCCAGAGGCGGCCCGATCCAGGGAATCGGCTGCACTTTAAATCCGGTGATCATGAATTCGGGGATCAGGCAGACGATCACCAGATAGGCGGCACCGACGGCGGTGAGGCGGCTCAATACGCCGTCGATGTAATCGGACGTTCTCTTGCCGGGTCGGATTCCAGGAATGTACCCGCCGTATTTCCGGATGTTGTCGGCCACCTCGTCGGGATTAAATATGATGCTGACGTAAAAGAATGTAAAAAAGACGATTCCGCCAACGTACAACAGGTTGTAAAGCGGATACCCCTGCGCCAACTGTTGCGCTACCTGCTGTGTGAATTCCCCGGGAATCACCAGCGCCAGCGTGGACGGAAAGGCGACGATGGAAGCGGCGAAGATGACGGGAATGACGCCTCCCGAATTCACCTTCAGCGGCAGGTGCGTGGCCTGCCCGCCGTACATCTTGCGGCCCACGACCCTCTTGGCGTACTGCACGGGAATACGTCGCTGGGCGCGCTCCACGAAGACGATCCCCATCGTTACCAGCAGCATCATGATCAACAGCAGCAGAATGGTCAGGACGCCCCTTTCTCCAAGAACCCAGCTGCTGTAAAGATTGTGGATGGCCGACGGGAGTCCGACCACGATGCCGGCGAAGATGATCAGGGAAATTCCGTTTCCAATACCTCGTTCGGTGATCTGCTCGCCGATCCACATGACGAAAATCGTCCCCGCGGTCAGCGTCAGCATCGTCATCAGGCGGAAGCTCCAACCGGGCGCGGGTACGATCGGGGGCCCGGCGCCGACCGTCTGCTCCAGCGCAAAGGCGGTGGCGAAGCCCTGGAAAGCGCTCAGCCCCACCGTCAGGTAGCGGGTGTACTGCGTGATTTTCTTTCTTCCCAGCTCCCCTTCCTTGGACAGCCGTTCCAGGTAGGGCCAAACCACAGTCATCAGCTGCAGGATGATGGAAGCTGTAATGTAGGGCATGATTCCGAGCGCGAAGATCGACAGCCGCTCCAGATTTCCGCCGGCGAACATGTTGAACAGGCCGAAGACGGTTCCGGCCTGATCCTCGAAAAACAGCTGCAGGGCCGCGGTGTCGATGCCCGGGGTGGGTATGAAGCTGCCGATCCGGTAAACGGAAAGCATCATCAACATGAACAGAACGCGATTGCGCAGTTCCGGGATGTTGACGATGTTGCGAATTCCGGCGCCTAGAGTGCTCAGATCGATCATCTATCGAGCACCTCGACGCTTCCGCCGGCTTTCTCAATCTTGGCCCGAGCGGCCTCGCTGAAGTGGTGGGCGCAAACGGTCAGCTTTTTTTCCAGCTTGCCTTCGCCCAGCACGCGCAATCCGTCGTCAACCTTCTTGACCAGGCCGATTTCGATCAGGGACGCCGGAGTCACGGTGGCGCCTTCTTCAAACCGGTTCAAATCCTTTACGTTGACGACCACGAACTTTCCTGAAAAGGGATTTCGAAAGCCTCGTTTCGGGAGCCTTCGGTACAGAGGCATCTGCCCGCCTTCGAAGCCCGCCTTCTGGGAATACCCGGACCTGGACTTCTGGCCCTTATCGCCGCGTCCTGCGGTCACTCCTGTGCCAGAACCGGGCCCTCGTCCCACTCTCTTTTTCTTTCGATTGGCGCCCTTGGAGCGCTTCAGATTCTCCAGACGCAGGCTCATGATGGTTCATCTCCGTCGACGACTTCGACCAGATGGCCGATTTTTGCGATCAAGCCTCTGACCCCGGGGGTGTCCTGCCGCTCGACGATCTGGTTCAGTTTTCTAAACCCGAGGCTTTTCACCGCCAACGCCTGAGAGCGGGGACGCCCGATCGCGCTGCGAATGTACTTGATTCGGATCGTTTCTATTTTCTCTTTGGCCATTGCACAGAGCCTCTCTCAATTTACAGTTCTTCAGGCGCCAGGCCTCGGGTCCGGGCGATCTCTTCCCGACTCCGCAAGCGGAGCAACCCGTCGAAGGTGGCCTTGATGACGTTGTTGGGATTGGCCGTCCCCAGCGACTTGGTAACGATGTCCCGGATGCCGGCCGATTCCATGACCGCCCGCACCGGGCCACCCGCAATCACTCCAGTTCCTTCTGCGGCCGGCTTCAACAAAACCTGACCCGCCCCGAATTTGCCCACGATCTGGTGTGGAATGGTGGTGCCCGCCATGGGAATTGATATCATGCTCTTTCGAGCCTTCTCGATCCCTTTGCGGATAGCAGACGGGACTTCCTTCGCCTTTCCCAGACCGAAGCCCACGCGGCCGTTGCGATCTCCCACCACGACGAGCGCGCTGAAACTGAGATTCTTGCCGCCTTTAACCACTTTGGTCACGCGCTTGATGGTGACCACCTGGTCCTTAATTTCGATTCCGTTGGATTCTTCTCTGGCCATCGAGACTCCTTCAGGCGGCTTTAGAACTTCAGGCCCGCCTCGCGGGCCGCATCCGCTAACGCTTTCACGCGGCCGTGGTAAATGTACCCGTTGCGATCGAATACGACGCTTTCGAAACCCAGCTCCCTGGCCTTCTCAGCTGCCGCCTTCCCGACTTCCTTGGCGGCTCCGACATTGCTTCCGTTGGCCAGCTTCTTGTCGTTCAGTTTCAATGAAGAGAGAGTGGCGAGGGTGCGCCTCTTTTCATCGTCGATCAACTGAGCGTAAATGTGCCGAGCGCTGCGGAAAACGCACAAACGCGGTCGGGACGCGTTCCCTGCTACCTTGCTTCGAACCCTCAGATGCACCTTGCGCCGCCTCTGGGCGCGACTCGTCTTTCCACTCATCTTATAATCCTAGGCTCCCTTCTTGCCGACTTTCGTTCGCACCAGCTCGTCCGAATAGCGAATCCCCTTGCCTTTGTAGGCGTCCGGCGGACGGAGGGATCGAATATCGGCGGCCACCTGGCCCACTCGGTATTTGCTTGCGCCGGAAATCTTAATCGTGGCCACGTAATTGGAAACCAGCTTGGACTCCCGTTCAACGCTGATCTGAATGCCGTCGGGAACTGGAAACTCGACGGGATGAGAAAACCCAAGACTCAGGTTTAAGTTCTTGCCCCGCATTTCCGCGCGGTATCCGATGCCGACCAGATCGAGCGCCTTTTCGAAGCCCCGGCTGGCGCCGCTGACGGAATTGGCCAACAGCGCCCGAGTCAGGCCGTGCAAGGCCCGGGTCGTCTTCTGGTCGTTTTCTCTTTTGGCCAGCAGGACATTCTCAGATAGCGAAATCTGAATTCCCCGGGGAATTGGGGTTTCGTTGGTGCCTTTGGGCCCTTCGACGAGAACGCGCTCCTTCTCAATCGTGACCTTCACCCCGCTTGGGACCTCGATCGGCATTTTTCCTATTCGCGACATCGCATCCTCAAATTCTGCCTTCTAATAGACTTCAAAAAGCAGTTCTCCGCCGACGCCCTCGCGGCGGGCCGCCTTTCCCGTCAAAACTCCTTTGGAAGTCGACAAAACGTTGATGCCCAGTCCATTCAGGACCTCCGGTATTTCATCGCTGCCGACATAGACCCTTCGTCCGGGCTTGCTGATCCGCTTGAGCTGGCGAATCGCCGGCTCCCGCTCGCCGGTGTATTTCAAAAGGATCGAGATGGTCCGAAACGGCGAGTCCTTCGCATCGTTCAACTTGTAGCCACCGATGTAGCCTTCTTCGGCCAGGATTTCGACTATCGCCTCCTTTTGCCTCGAGTGCGGAAGCTCCAGACTCTCGTGGAGGGCCATCTGCGCGTTTCGAATTCTCGTCAGCAAATCAGAAACCTGATCTCTTACTGCCATTTGAACTGCACTCCTGTCGCCTCCTTACAGACGCACCCGCGGCTGCCGCAGACGCGTTCCGTTACCAGCTCGCCTTGGTGATTCCGGGGATCTCGCCTCGCAGGGCCAGCTCTCGAAAGCAGAGACGGCACAGTTGAAACCTTCTCAAATATCCCCGCGCTCTGCCGCAGCGCTGACAGCGACTGTATCGGCGGGAGGAAAACTTCGCCTTGTTCCTTTGCTTGGCAATCAATGATTTACGTGCCATTAGGTCCTTCGTTTCGTCGAACTCTTCAACCGGCAGCAGCCGCCTGCTGCGGTCGCTTGGTAAACGGCATTCCGAACTGTTCGAGGAGGAACCGCCCTTCCTCGTCGCCGCCGGCCGTCGTGGTGATCGTAACGTTCATTCCGTAGATGCGCTCCGCTTTTCCAGCGTCGATCTCCGGAAAGATCATCTGGTCCCGGATTCCAATCGTATAATTTCCTCTGCCGTCAAACGATCGCGGCGAAACGCCGCGAAAGTCGCGCACCCGCGGGAGCGCGATATTGAGCAAGCGATCCAGAAACTCGTACATGCGGTCACCCCGCAGCGTGACCATGACCCCGATCGGCATCCCTTCCCGCAGCTTGAATCCGGCGATCGCCCTTTTGGCTTTTCGAATCAGCGCCTTCTGCCCCGTAATGCCCGCCAGGTCCTCGGCCACGCCGTCCAGCAGTCGAGGGTTCTGAGTCGCTTCGCCCACACCCACGTTGATGGTGATCTTTTCGATTGCGGGAACGGCCATGACGTTTCCGTATCCGAAGCGCTCCATCATGGCGCCGACGATCTCCCTCTGATACCTTTCCTTCAGTCTGGCCATCTCGTTCACCCTACCTGTCGATGGTTCCGTTGCAGGACTTGCAGACCCGCACCTTGCGATCGTCGGTCAGGGACTGAAAGGCCACCTTGACCGCCTTGCCGCATTCCGGACAAATCACTTTCAGATTGGAAATGTGGACCGGGGTTTCCCTCTCGACGATTCCGCCCTTGATGTTTCGCTGCGGGTTGGGTCGAGTATGCCGCCGGATGACCTTGATCTTTTCCACGAGAGCCCGGTTTTTGGAGGGAAAGACTCGCAGTACGCGTCCTTCCTTGCCCCGGTCGCCGCCGGCCAGAATCTTGACCTGATCGTTTTTCTTGATGTGCAGCATGTTGAATCGATCCTTGCTAAATCACTTCGGGCGCCAGCGACACGATCCGCATAAACTGCTTATCGCGCAACTCGCGCGCAACCGGCCCGAACACCCGGGTTCCGATCGGCTCCTTCTGGTTGTTGATCAACACGGCGGCGTTCTCGTCGAAGCGGATGTAGGAGCCGTCGATCCGTTTGGCGCCCCGACGCGTTCGGACCACCACAGCCTTGACCACTTCGCCTTTCTTGACGGCGCCGTCGGGCGAAGCCTCTTTGACGGAGGCCGTAATGACGTCGCCCAGTCCCGCTCCTCTTCCCGTGTCGCCGCCGACGGGCGAGATGCAGGCGATCTTTCGGGCGCCGGAATTGTCCGCCACGTTGAGCACGGTACGCATCTGAATCATGGCCGATTACTCCTTCGCCCTCTCCAGAATTTCCTTGACGATCCACCGCTTTCTTCGGCTCAGGGGCCGCGTCTCCTCGATTCGAACACGGTCTCCGACATGACAGTCGTTCGTTTCGTCGTGCGCCATGAAGCGCCGGGTCTTCCGAATGTACTTGCCGTACGCCGCGTGCCGAACCAGGCTGTCGACGGCCACGACCACGGACTTTTCCATCGAGTTGGATACCACCTGCCCGGTCTTTGTGTTGCGGTGCGGCTTCTTCTGTTCCGCCATCTAATTCCTTCCCTTTTCCGTCAGGACGGTGTTGACTCGAGCCAGGTCTCTGCGCACGGAGCCCAACCGGGATGTGTTGCTCAATTGCCCGGTGGCTTTCTGGAGGCGCAGGTGAAACAGCTGCTTGGACAGCTCCCTGGCTTCATTCCGCAGCTCATCGACCGTCATTTCACGAAGCTTTGAGGCTTTCATCACTCACCAAACCGCGACACGAATTTCGTCTGAATCGGGAGCTTATGAGCGGCCAGCCGCATCGCCTCCCGAGCCACCTCTTCGGTCACGCCTTCCATTTCGTACAGGATTCTTCCCGGGCGCACCACGGCGACCCATCCTTCCGGAGCCCCTTTCCCTTTCCCCATGCGGGTTTCAGCCGGTTTTTTCGTGACCGGCTTATCCGGGAAAATACGGATCCAGATCTTTCCGCCGCGCTTGGTGTGTCGGGTCATGGCGATTCGGGCGGCCTCGATTTGACGATCGGTGATCCAGCCAGGCTCCAGGGCCTTCAGCCCGAATTGGCCGAAGTCGACCGTGCTGCCGGAGGTGGCTTTGCCCCGCATGCGCCCCTTCATCTGCTTGCGATATTTGACTTTCTTCGGCATCAACATGTTGATGGCTCCCTGAGGCCTCTAACGGCCGTGACGCTCGTCCTGCCGCTCCTCGAAAATTTCTCCCTTGTACACCCAGACCTTGACGCCGATTACTCCATAGGTGGTATACGCCTGAGCGAAACCGTAATCGATGTCGGCGCGCAGCGTGTGCAGAGGCAGACGGCCGTGCAGGTACCATTCCGAACGGGCGATTTCAGCTCCGTTCAACCGACCCCCGCAACGCACCTTGATCCCTTGAGCTCCAAAGCGCAACGCCGTGTCCACGGATCGCCTCATGGCCCGGCGGAACGCCACCCGCTTCTCCAACTGCTGACTGATGCTTTCGGCCACCAGTTGCGCATCCAGCTCCGGTTTGTGGACCTCCTGGATGTTGATGAACACCTCGCGCCCGGTTTTGGCCTGCAGTTCGGCCTTGAGCCGCTCGATCTCGCTCCCCTTTCTTCCGATGATGATCCCGGGCCTGGAAGTGTAGACGATCAGAGTCAACTTGTTGGCCGCGCGCTCGATTTCAATTCTGGAAATCCCGGCATGATAGAAAATCTTCTTGAGATGCTTCTTGATCTTTAGATCTTCGTGCAGCAGCTCCCCGTAGTTCTTTTTCGCGAACCAACGGGACTTCCAGGTTCGATTGACGCCCAAACGAAATCCGTAGGGATGAACTTTCTGACCCAAGCGCTTACCTCCTGATTCCTTTATTCCTTCTCGTCCGAGACTCTAATGGTGATGTGACTCTGCCGCCGCCTCTGGCGAAAGGCTCTCCCCATGGGGGCCGGCATCATTCTGAAGCGGTGCTTGGTCGGACCAAGATCCACGACCGCTTCTCGAACGACCAGGTCCTCCAAGCCGACGGCCGCGGACTTCTGCTCCGCGTTGGCGATGGCCGAGCGCAGGACCTTTTCGATGGGACGGGCCGCTCGTTTCCGGGACGTCCGAAGAATGCTCAAGGCATCCTCCACGCCCTTTCCCCGAATCAGGTCGATCACCAGTCGAGCTTTCTGCGGAGATCCCTTGACGTACTTTCCAGTTGCTTTCGCTTCCATTTCCCTGTCCCAATCCGAAGGCATCCGCTACTTCAGCCGGGTCGCCCTTTCCGTTTTGGTTGTGTGTCCCCGAAACGTCCGCGTCGGAGCGAACTCGCCCAGCTTGTGGCCAACCATGTTTTCCGTGATATATATCGGCACGAACTTCCTTCCGTTGTGTACGGCGATGGTGTGCCCGACCATTTCCGGAATCACCGTGGAACGGCGAGACCAGGTCTTGATGACCGACTTGTCGTTGATCTCGTTCAGCCTCTCGATCTTCTTCAAGAGGTGATCGTCGATAAAAGGGCCCTTTTTCAATGATCGCGGCATAACCTCAATTCCCGGCTTCCCATTACTTTTTGTTCCGCTTTCGAACGATAAAGCGTTCGGTGCGCTTGTTGTTTCGCGTTTTGTAACCCTTCGTCTTCCAGCCCCAAGGCGAGCAGGGGTGGCGTCCGCCCGAAGTCTTTCCTTCGCCTCCGCCCATGGGGTGATCCACCGGATTCATCGCAACTCCGCGCACTTTGGGCCTGCGCCCGCGCCAGCGCGTCGCGCCGGCTTTGCCGTAGGAAACGTTCTCGTAATCCGTGTTTCCGACCTGACCGACCGTCGCCTTGCAGAGAATGTGGACCTTGCGCACTTCGCCGGAAGGCAGCCGCACCTGAGCGTAGCTGCCCTCCTTGGCCACCAGCTGCACAGAGGACCCGGCGCTTCGAGCCAACTGACCTCCGCGCCCCTGGTGCAGTTCCACGTTGTGAATCGTCGTCCCTACCGGGATGTTCAGCAGGGGAAGCGCATTCCCCACGACGATGTCGGCCCCGGGTCCCGAAACGACCGAGTCCCCCACGCCGATCTGAGCCGGTGCCAGAATGTAGCGCTTTTCGCCGTCCGCATAATGCAGGCGAGCCAGATTGGCGCTCCGATTTGGGTCGTATTCGATCGCCGCAACGCGGGCTGGAATCCCGTCCTTGTCCCGTTTGAAGTCGACGATCCGATATCGCTTCTTGTGGCCGCCACCCCGGCGTCGAACCGCAATCCGGCCCTTGCCGTCGCGACCGCTGATTCGCTTCTTCCCGACGGTCAGGCTCTTCAACGGCTCGATCCGGGTCAGCTCGTCGGAGGTCTTGACGGTCCGGAATCGGGTTCCCGGAGATGTCGGCTTATAAATTTTGATTCCCATGACTAAACGCCTTCAAAGAATTCGATCCGATCGCCCGCCTTTAAAGTGACCTGCGCCTTCTTCCAGTCGGGCCGGCGACCTACGTTGCGCCCCTGCCTTTTGGGTTTCCCCTGCACCCGCTGAGTCCGCACTTTATCTACCTTTACGTTGAAAACTGTCTCCACCGCCTCACGAATTTGATGCTTGTTGGCATTGGGGTGCACCTTGAAAGTCACCACCTGCCCGCCCGCTGAGCCTTCCTGAAGAGTGGTCTTTTCCGTGATATGGGGAAAGCGGATGATATCGTACACGGTCATTTCGTTAACGCCTCCTGCAATGCCAGCAACGCTTCCCTGCTGATGAGCAGATGCTCGTGGTTGAGCAGATCGTACACATTGACGCCGCCGGAAGTCACCGGTTTGACGCCCGTCAGGTTGCGGGCGCTCAAGAGCAGGTTCCGGTTTCCGGGCACGTCCGCGACCAGCGCCTTTCCATTCACGCCGAGGGTTTCAAGGACGCCGGCGAAATCTTTGGTCTTATGCGAATCGAGTTCGAACCTGTCGACCACGATCAGCCGATCGTTCTTCAGCTTGTCAGTGAGTACGAGCTTGACGGCGCCGCGACGCTTCTTTTTCGGAAGGGCCTGCCGATAGTCGCGCGGCTGCGGACCGTGCACGGTTCCGCCGCCGGCCCATAGCGGACTGCGGATGGTCCCGACCCGCGCTCGACCGGTGCCCTTCTGCCTCCAGGGCTTGCGGCCTCCGCCCCTGACATTGGCTCGATTCTTGGTCGCGTGGGTTCCCTTCCTCTGCGCGGCCCGATAGGCGTTGACCGCCTCCCACACCAGGGTCTCGCTGGCCTCGTATCCGAAGACCTCGTCGGAAAGGTCCAGCTTTCCGACGACCCGGTTCTTCAGATCCCTGACTTCCACCTGTGGCATTGCAATCCTCGCCTCTTAGAAACGACCCGACCTTTCCAGGTACACATAACTCTGCTTGCTGCCGGGAATCGATCCCTTTACGAGCAAAAGGTTATTTTCTTCGTCGATTCCGACGACCTTCAATTGGCGGATCTTTACCTGATTTCCGCCCATTCGTCCAGGCCCTTTCATGCCCGCAAACACACGACTCGGGAAGGCGCTGGAACCGATCGATCCCGGGGCGCGATGAAACATCGAGCCGTGGGTGGCACGCCCGCCCTTGAAGCCGTGACGTTTGACCACTCCCTGAAAGCCCCTACCCTTGACCGCGCCCACCACGTCGACTCGTTCGTCCACGTTGAAGACGTCCTGGACGCGAATCTGGTCGCCGGGCTGGATCGGCTTTTCCGCTTCATCCTCGTAGCGGAATTCGTGCAGGACTTTGACCGGAGGCGCGTCGGCCTTGCGGAAATGCCCATCCAGGGGTCGATTGACCCGAATCTTGCGGCCCGGCTCCACCAACCCCAACTGCACGGCGGCGTACCCCTCCTTTTCCGGGGTCTTCTTCTGCACCACCACGCAGGGTCCGGCCTGAATGACGGTGACGGCCACGGCGTTGCCCGCGGAATCAAACACCTGAGTCATTCCCAGCTTCTTTCCAATCAATCCCTGAACCATGACTATTCCTTCTCCGTGCCGAAGGCCTTGATCTCCACGTCGATGGCGGCCGGCAAATCCAGCTTCATCAGCGCGTCGACCGTTTGCGGAGTCGGCTCCAGGATGTCGACCAACCGCTTGTAAGTCCGCATTTCAAACTGCTCCCGGGACTTTTTGTCCACGTGGGGCGAGCGCAACACGGTGTATCGGCTGATCCGGGTCGGCAGCGGAATGGGGCCCGAAACGCGGGCTCCCGTGCGCCGGGCGATTTCGACGATCTCACGCGTGGACTGGTCCAGCACCTGGTGATCGTAGGCCTTAAGTCGAATTCTAATTTTCTCGTCGATCATGCCTGATTCCTGTTTTCTCCAGCTTCGAGCTGGAATGCCTCTCGCAGCCCGTCTTTCGCTCCTACTCGTAGATCTCGGTAATGGTGCCGGCGCCGACGGTGCGGCCGCCTTCCCGGATGGCGAAGCGCAGCCCCTTCTCCATGGCGATCGGCGTGATCAGCTCCACTTCGATCGCCACGTTGTCTCCCGGCATCACCAT
>DATKAT010000050.1:0-5704 GCA_035514675.1 Acidobacteriota bacterium
AAATCCCTGGAGGGGTGGAAGGCCAGCGAAAACGCCTCCACGTTCAGCGTGCGCGACGGAACGATCGTCGTGGACGGCCCGCGCTCCCACCTTTTTTACGTCGGGCCGGTGGAAGGCCACGACTTCAAGAATTTCGAGTTCCAGGCGGAGGTGCTCACGAAACCCGGAGCGAACTCCGGGATTTACTTCCACACCCGATACCAGGAGGAGGGATGGCCGGCTGTCGGATATGAAGTCCAGGTCAACAACACGCACTCGGATCCGCGCAAGACCGGCGGGCTGTACGCCATTCAAGACGTCTACGAAGCGCCCGCCCGAGACGACGAGTGGTTTGCAGTCTACTTTCGCGTTCAAGGAAAGCGGGTCATCGTGAAGGTCGACGGCAAGCAGCTAGTCGACTACGTCGAGCTGGAGAACCCAGAGCGCCCCGAATCAATGACGCAGCGTCTCCTTTCCAGCGGCACCTTCGCACTGCAGGGACACGATCCGGAAAGCGTCATCCACTATCGGAACATCATGGTCCGCCCGCTGACCGAATAGGCGTCATGCAGCCGGTCCCCCGCGCAACGGACGGAACCGGGTCTGGAAAATTGCATTTTCCTGGACCGGCTCGGCCTATTTCTGTGCCATTTCGGCAAAAACGCAATTTTCCAGACCCGGTCCCGTCCGCTGCCAGCGAGCCGCTTCACTTCAGGCCCGCGGACGCCATCCAGACCTCTGATTCCGTCGAGAACAGCGTCGCAAAGACCGTCCGCCCGTCTCTGGAAATCCCCAGGGATTGAAACTCCATGGGCGCCGTCGAAAGGAGGTCGCGAACGGAGCCCGTTGCGGAGTCCAGCATTCGCAGGCGATCTTCCTGAAAAAAGAGCAGCCAGCGGTTGTCCGGCAGCCAGACCGGGCGGATCCCCTCATAGGTTTGCCTCTGGTACGCTTCTTTTTCGAAGTCGTAGAGAACAATCCCCTCCCCATAGCCCGCCAGCCTTTTGCCATCGGGACTCCACGACCAGATCAGGAAGGTTGGCGGGAAATCCATGTTGCCGTCCGGCCGCAAGGTTTGGATCCGCTTCAGTCGATCACCGCTCAAGAGGAGCGGCGGTCCGGATTGCCGGCTGACGGCGATCCGGCTTCCGTCGGGCGACCAGTTGGAAACCTGAGCTGCGGGACCCTCGGTCGCACTGATCTGTTCGAGGCCGCTTCCATCCGGTCGAATCGTCCAGAGCTCGTACCTCCCGCTTCGGTCGGAAAAAAACAGGATTCGGTCGCCTTCCGGGTGCCATCGCGGCGCCCGATCTTTGAAGGAGTCGTCGGTCAGCTTCCGAAACTGGGAGCCATCCCTTCTGACCAGAGAAAGGCCTTCCTGAGGCGCTCCGATGGCGTCAAAGACGAACCACTGCTGATCGGGCGACAGGTCCGGATTGGTGATCACCGCAGACCCGCCCACGATCCTGCGAGGTCCGCCCCGAATCTCATGGCGCTCCGCATCGAAATCGAATGCATACAGTCCGGTGCGCTTGGTTTCATGCACGTAGACCAGGCGCCGCCCGTCCTGCGAGAAGCTGAAGTATGCTCCTGCCGCGGTGGGCAGGGTCGCCGACTCCGGCGGGCCCAATGTTTCGCCGGTACGCGCGTCGATGGGAACTCGCCAGAGGTTCATGCTTCCGGAACGATCGCTCAGAAAATAAAGGAATTCGCCGTTGGGGGACCAGACCGGATTCCAATTGATCGCCGGGTCGTCCGTCACCGCGACGGGTTCCCCGCTGCCGTCGGCCGCAATGGTCCAGATGTCTCTCCGCCCGCCTTTGTGGAGGCCCCAGTAGGCGATGCGGCGCCCGTCGGGGGACCAGTGGGGCTGAACCGCATCCAGGCGAGTGATCAGTCGCCTCCGGCCGGATGCAAGCTCCATGGCCCACAAGGAGCTGGGATAGACGGCGCGAGTGCCCGGTTGTCCGAAATACCCTTTCGCATAGGCGATCTCGCTGCCGTCGGGCGACCATGCCGGATTGAAGCCGCTATCGCTTAGCCGCCGAATTGAGCCGGAAGCGACGTCGACAATCTGCAAGGCGCCGGTCGGCGGAGAACTGAATGCAATCAGGTTGCCTTCGGGAGAAAGCGCCGGCTGGTCGGCGCCGGCATCGAGGCTTTCCGTCAGATTCTTTGGGTCCCCGCCGCCCGTCTTCAAGTAGATGTTCCACCTTCCGTCGGATTCCGCCGCGTACAGGAGTCCCCGGTCATCGGGCAGCAGGATGGGGTAGCGCTTCTCTCCGGATTGGGTCGTCAGCGGGGTGAACGCAAGGTCCGTTGCGGAGAATAACGCGGGGTTGAACTGTTGCCGCTGCGTCAAGTGAACGAAAGCGGCTGCGCTCAAAAGGACGACGGCAAGCGCTGCGGCTGGAAGCGGCTTCCGCAAGACAGTCGATGCCAAATTGGCGGCAGAGCGCCTGAGGCGACTCCAAAGATGCATTTCGTGGAGTGCGTCTAAATCATCCCTCAACTGCGAGATTTTCTGATAGCGCTGTCTGGGGTCCTTCGCCAGGGCCTTTTCAATCACCCGATCGAGTTGGGGCGGAATATCTCGACGAAATTTAGAAGGCGGCAGCGGGGTCCGATTGAGAATCGAGTCGTAGATCCCCGCGTCGCTGTCGCTATGAAATGGCCGTCTGCCACAGGCGAATTCGTAAAGGATGACGCCGAGACTGAAAATGTCCGTGCGATGATCGACCGGTTTGCCCAGAGCCTGCTCCGGCGACATGTAGTGAATGGTGCCCACGACCTTGCCGGGCTCCGTCTTGAAATGTTCGTTCTGCGGGCCGCTTTCCGCCCCGTCCCGTTCGCCCAGTTTGGCCAGGCCGAAGTCGAGGACTTTGATCAGGCCGTCCGGTCGGACCATGATGTTTTCGGGTTTCAGGTCTCGGTGGACGATTCCGTGTAGGTGGGCAGCCGAAAGCGCGTTTGCGATCTGCTGGATGACCCCCACTGCAACGTGCAGGGGCGCTCCCTTCTTCATCACCTTCCGCAGGGTATCGCCTTCCACGAATTCGGTGACGATGAAAGGTCGGCCATCCTCCCATCCAATTTCGTGAATGGTGATGATGCGGGGATCGTTCAGGGCCGAGGCGGCTTTCGATTCCAGCTCGAAGCGACGCAACCGTTCAGGATCCTGCGAGAAATGCTCGGGCAGCATCTTCACGGCGACTTTTCGGCCCAGCTTCAGATCTTCCGCCAGAAAGACCTCTCCCATCCCACCGCTGCCGAGGGGCGAAAGCAGACGATAGTGGCCGAACGATCTCTGCTGGAACTGCAGGTTCTTTGCCGCCAGCCTGCGAGCCACCAGATCGAGCGCCGAAGTCTCCATGAAACCCGTGGAAGCCTGGGAATCCGCAGAAATCAGTTCTTCCACTTCGCGTCGCAGGCCCGGATCCTCGGCGCAGGCCCGCTCCAGAAACGTCCCCTGCTCGTCGGCCCCCAGTTCGACGGCTCGATGGTAGATTTCAGCTATCAAATGATAGCGCTGCCTGGATGTCATTTGGTAATTCACAGTTGATTCCAGTTCTTATTGCACTGATTTCTCAATAAGATGCTGGTCCGGCAAATCGCTCAGGCGCCCGCTAATTCTCGGTACAGCCAGGCCCGCGCCATTCTCCAGTCTCTGCGCACCGTTCCCGGCGACACCTGCAGGACTGCGGCGGTCTCGTCAATCGTCATCCCGCCAAAGAATCGCAGCTCGACGACTTGGCTCTGCCTTTGATCCAGTTCCTCCAACGCCTGCAGCGCCCGATCGAGGGCCAGCATGTCCGGCCCTGAATCCTGCGAAACTGCCGGCACCGCGTCCAGCGAGACCCTCTGCCGGTCGCCGCCGCGCTTTTCCGCCAGTCTGGTTCGCGCGAAATCCACCAGAATCCGTCTCATCAATCGCGCCGCGACCCCCAGAAAGTGCGCGCGATCCTGCCATTGAACTTCCCGCACCTCGACCAGCTTCATGTAAGCTTCATTGATCAGCGCTGAAGTCTGAAGCGTCAGTCCGTCCCGTTCCCGACCCATGTAGTAATGCGCCAGACGGTGCAGTTCGCCATAAATCAGAGGAGTCAGCCTTTCCAGGGCGGATTCATCGCCCCCGCTCCAGGCTTTCAGCAGGCCTGTGATTTCACGTGAAGTTGCATTCGCCACACGCCCCTCCCCCCGGACCCCTTGGATGTGACCGCCCAGCGGTGAGCTGAATTGTATCAAATCACGAGTTCGCCACAGCAATGCTGAATGTCTGTACAGGGGCCGTCTCGACCATTTTTTGTTGACAAAGTTGATCGATTCGCCGCCGTCTTCCGCATTCTAAGGACAGAGGGAGGTCAACCGGCCCGGACGGCTGTAGGACCAAAACAAAAATCAGGGCAGGAACGGCGGCAGGTTGAAATCGAAACAGGCCCGGCCGACTGCCGATTACAACTCGTTCAACCGAGTCGCATTTGAAAAAGGAGAGTCATGAAGCGCAATTTACTGCTTTTAGTCGGGCTGATCGTGCTGGCGGGTACCGTCCTGGGAATGCAGCAGCTGTATCCGAACATGGAAGGGACGCGGGTCCTCGAAAACGAGAACGTGGTCGTCGAGCGGTTTACCACTCGCCCCGGGCAGTGGGCCGGAGTACACGCCCACAAGGGAAATCAGATTACCGTCATTTTAAACGGAGGGACCGTGACCTTTCGTGAGAACGGCCACGAGCGCGTCGAAACAATGGAGGACGGCTCGGTGATCTGGGTGGAAGCCACCGAGGGGCACGATCACGGAAACACGGGAGATACACCGATTGAAATGCTTGTCTTCACCTTGAAGTAGAAGCGGAAAACCAAACCCAATTAGATCAAAAGGAGAACGAATGATGATGAAACGAATTGCAGTGCTGGTCTTGGCCGTTCTGTTTTTTACGACCGGATTCGCCCAGGAAGGAGTCACCTGGGAGACTCAGGAGCCCATTTGGGACGTGACGTCCATCCGAATCTACCCGAACGCCGGTCAACAGTACCTGAACAACCTCCGTCGCACCTGGGTTAGTGCGATGGAGGAATCCAAGAAGCTCGGTTTGATCAGCGACTACAAGATTCTCTCGAGCCTCACGAACAATGGACCGGGATACAACCTGTTGCTGATCGTTCATTATCCCAACCTGGCCGCAATGGACGCCACGAGCGCCCTGCGCGCCAAGTGGAAGCAGCTGGATGAAAAGATGCAGGAGAAGATTCCCACTGAGGAGTCTCAGGAAATCAGCCTGACCGTGTATCCCAACCTCCGGGAGATAGAAAACCAGCAGCTGATGCGGGAGTTGAAGTTCAAGTAAACTGCGCTGATTCGGGTCCGGCTCGCTGTCCGCAATCATTCAGAACACCGGATGCGCCCGTCGGACCTGCCAGCGAACCCGCCGTTTTGGAAAAGCAAACCTCACATATTCAGAAAGGAAGATCTGATGAAGAAACTCTTAACCACATGCTCTCTGATTTTCGCGCTGGCAGCGGTCGGCAGTTCCTTGCAGGCGCAAGACTCGACGGAAGTGTTCACTCAGGTCGGCATTTGGGAAGTCCCCCGAGCGAAGTGGGCCGACTTTCAAGCCTATTACGAAAAAAATGAGAAGCCAGTCCTCGAGAGGATGCTCGCAGACGGCGTCATTCTTGAGTTCGGATTCGATTCGGAAGGCCTGCACAACCCGAACGGCTACTCTCAC
>DATKAT010000051.1:0-14736 GCA_035514675.1 Acidobacteriota bacterium
CGTGGTCGATCAGATCGACGGGACGCCGGCGATTCGCATCAGCGGAGAGCGCTGGGGAGGTCTGATTACGCGGGAACGGTACGCCGATTATCATCTGGTCGTCGAGTTTCGCTGGGGTTTGGCGACCTGGGGCAGCCGAAAAGACAGGACGCGCGACAGCGGTATCTTGCTGCATTGCCAGGGGCCGGACGGCAATACCGCCCCTGATTTCAATGGCCCCTGGATGCACTCGGTCGAGTTTCAGATCATCGAAGGGGGCACCGGCGACATTATTCTTGTGGGCGGGTATGGCGAGGATGGAGCGCGGGTCAACCCCGAAATCACGGTCCACGTGAGTCAAGATCGCGACGGAGAGTATTATTGGGACCCTGAAGGAGACCCACGAGCGTTTGAGCGCGGTCGGGTCAACTGGTACGGACGGGATCCGGACTGGGAGGATGCACTTGGTTTCCGGGGTCAGGAAGATGTCGAGAAGCCGGTCGGCCAATGGAATCGTTTGGACGCTTTCGTGGAGGGTGATACAGTGACGTACCTGGTGAACGGCGTCACTGTTAACAAGGGTTTTGACAGCAGCCTCAGCTCTGGCAAGCTGCTTTTCCAGTCGGAAGGCGCCGAAATCTACTTCCGTCGAATCGAGCTGCATCCTCTCCCTTGATTCCTTTCCCTTCGATTGTTCGATCGGGTGGCAGGCGCACGAAGTGGGACCGGGTCCCATCCGTTCTGTTTTCCAGTTTAGCCCGCATTGATTCGGTTTTTGGGCTCCGATAGGATGTTTCAGGGCGGTCGACGCCCGCGTGCCGTGAGGGTAGGACGCAATGGCGAAAGTCGGCAAGCGAATTCGGGAGCGGCGGAACGAGCTGGGGTGGACGCAGGAGATCCTGGCTCGGAAAGCCGGAATTAGCAAGGGCTTTCTGTCGGATGTGGAAAACGGCAAGCGAAGCGTCGGCGCCGACACGCTGCTCGACGTCGCGCGAGCCCTGGGCAGGTCGCTGGACTTTCTGATGACAGGAGAGGAGGCCGACGTTGAGCCGTCCGAGGTTCAGATCCCCAAGGCCCTCGCCGATTTCTCCGCCCGCGAGGGCTTGTCTTTTCGACAGGCTCTGACCTTACTGGACATGCAGCGCCAGATCATCGCGCACAGGAGCGCCGGCGACCAAGAAGACCTTGCGACCGTAGACTGGAGAAAGTTTTACGAGGCGGTCAAAGAGTTCCTATAGGACGAGTTCGCGTCAAGCAAGTCCGTCCGGGTGCGACTCACTTTTTCCGAGCCATGCCTTTCAGCTCCCTGACGGCGTCGGCGGCGGCGTCCGCAAGCAGCATCACGTCGCCGCTGTAGGCGACGAAACGCATTCCCTTATCGATCCACTCCTTGAGAGGCGCTGTTTCAAACATCAGAATGCCGGCGGCTTTGCCGTGCTTCCGGCAGGCCCGCAGCATGACGTCAACGGCCTGCGCAACGCGATGGTGCGTTGTTTGACCGGGAACGCCCAGGCTGATCGACAGGTCGAAGGGTCCGGCAAAGACGCAATCGATTCCTTCGACGGAGGCGATCTGGTCGGCATTTTCAACCGCCTCGGCGCTTTCGACCTGCACGGCGATCAACAAGTCTTCGTTGGCCCGCTGCAGGTACTCTTCCGCGCCGACGCGGGCGTAGCGGCTGTGTGCCCTCCGCAGCGCGGCGCCGCGATTGCCTTCCGGCGGGTATTTGGCGTGCAGGACGACCTCTCGCGCCTGGTCCCTGTTTTGAACCTGCGGAACCAACAGCCCGGCGGCGCCCGCGTCCAGCGGCTTCAGAATGGTTTCCCGACGGATCTCCGGAATCCTCACAACCGCCGCCGCCGTCGTTCCCCGGGCGGCTGCGATCATGCTGGAAACGGTTTCCGATGAAAAGCTTCCATGCTCGTTGTCGATGATAAAAAACTCGAACCCGGCCTGCGCCAGCAGGTGAGCGACGTTGGGGTTGCGAACCTCGGAAATCATCGTCCCCAGCAACAGTTCTCCGGCCATTAATCGTTGCTTGATCGTCTGCATGCGAGTGCAATGTTATCCTACTCGGGCCGAATCCGAGAACTGGCGGGAACCGGAATCGATGACCGACGCAAAACCGAAAATTGCAGAAGACGCCGTCCTCAAGATGCGGGGCATTCGGAAAGCCTTCCCGGGCGTCGTCGCGCTGGACGAGGTCGACTTCCAGTTGCATCGAGGGGAAGTGCACGCGCTGCTGGGGGAGAACGGGGCGGGGAAGTCGACGCTCATCAAAATTCTGACTGGCGCTTATATCCGGGACGCCGGTGAGATTCTTCTCGACAATGAAAGCGTGGCGCTTAACGGTCCCGCCGACTCTCAGGCGATGGGAATCAGTTGCGTGTATCAGGAGTTCGACCTGGTTCCCCACCTGTCGGTCGCTCAGAACATCTTTCTGGGAAAGGAGCCCGAGCGATTCTGGGGAGTCATCGACGGCAGGGAATTGCGGGCCCGCGCCCGGAAGCTTCTGCAGGATCTGGGAATCGACTTGAATCCGGACTTCCCGGTGCGGACCCTGAGCGTGGCCCAGCAGCAGATGGTGGAGGTGGCCAAGGCGATCGCCGTTCAGGCCCGCATTCTGATCATGGATGAGCCGACGTCGGCTCTGACCCATGGAGAGGCGCGGGAGCTGTTTGCCGCAATTCGGCGGCTCAGGAACAGAGGGACCGGCATCATCTACATCACCCACAAGCTGGAAGAACTGTTCGAGATTGCGGACTCGTATACCGTTTTGCGGGACGGGCGGCTGGTCGGTTCCGGGAGGGTCTCCGACGTGTCGGTCCGGGAACTGATTCGGCTCATGGTTGATCGCGATATTCAGGATCACTTCCCCCGCGCGGCGCCTTCTCCTGGCGAGGAACTTCTGCGAGTCGAGAAGTTCAGTCGCCAAAACCACTTCGAGGATGTCACCTTTACTCTCCGTCGCGGGGAGATTCTTGGTCTGGCCGGACTCCTGGGCGCCGGCCGGACGGCGCTGGCCCGATCGCTATTCGGCGCCGATCCCTTCGACTCGGGGCGGATTCTGGTCCGAGGAGGGCAGGTCGCCATTCGATCTCCGGGGGCCGCGATTCGCCGCGGAATGGGGTTTCTGACCGAGGATCGGAAGGGACAGGGGCTGATCCTGATCCTTTCGGTGCTGTCGAACATCAGTCTCCCGAGTCTGACCCGGCTTTCGCGGCTGGGCGTCGTCGACGGGGCGGCCGAAAAATCGATGGCCGAACGCTTCATTCGGGAATTGCGAATCAAGACTCCGGGAAGTGGGCAGAAGGCGCTCTATCTGAGCGGCGGACACCAGCAGAAGGTGGTCCTGAGCAAATGGCTGGCCCGGGAAGCCGAAATCCTGATCTTCGATGAACCGACGCGGGGAATCGACGTGGCATCGAAGGTGGAAATCTATCAGTTCATGAATCGACTCACTGAACAGGGCGCCGGCATCCTGATGATCTCCTCCGAAATGCCGGAAGTGCTGGGAATGAGCGACCGAGTGGTTGTGATGCACCAGGGGCGAATCCGCGCCGAGTTGAACGCGAAAGAAACCAGCCAGGAGGCGATCCTTCGAGCGGCTCTGGGAGAACTCCCGTGAAACCGTCGAATGCCTTCAACTGGAAGCATTGGATTCCCGCAGGACGGCAGTTTGGGACCTTGATCGGCCTTGCGGCTCTCTGCGCGATGCTGTCGTTTTCAAGCCCCCACTTCCTGACTGCATCGAATCTCTTTAATGTCCTGCAGCAGACAGCCGTCAACGCCGTGCTGGCGGTGGGCATGACCTTCGTCATCATCTCCGCGGGAATCGATCTGTCCGTAGGATCGATTCTGGCGTTCTCGGGAGTGGTGATGGCGGGGGCCCTCGACGCGGGATTGTCGATGGGGGCAGCCATCCTGCTGGGCGTCGCCGTCGGAACGGCCTGCGGGCTGCTCAACGGCCTGCTGATTTCCCTGGGGCGGCTGCCCCCTTTCATTTCGACCCTGGGCATGATGAGCGTGGCCCGCGGAGCAGCCCTGGTGTACACGGAGGGGCGTCCGATTTCGGGCTTCAGCCCGGAGTTTCGCTTTCTGGCCACGGGGGAAATCCTGATGATCCCCGTGCCGGTGCTTTTGATGGGCGCCGTCTACCTGGTTGGATACTTTGTCTTGAACCATACCCGTTTCGGACGGTACACCTACGCGATCGGTGGAAATGAAGAGGCGACGAGGCTCTCGGGAGTCAACGTGAGATTCCACAAGACGGCCGTCTACGGAGTTTCGGGGATGACCAGCGCCATCGGCGCCGTCATTCTGACGGCCCGCCTGAACTCCGCCCAGCCGATTGCCGGAATCATGTACGAACTGGACGCGATTGCGGCAACCGTCATCGGCGGCGCCAGTCTGATGGGAGGGGAAGGGCGGCTGACAGGCACGCTGATCGGCGCATTGATCATCGGCGTGCTTCGCAACGGGTTGAACCTGCTGGGAGTCTCCTCATTCCTTCAGCAAATCGTCATTGGCTCGGTCATCATCGTCGCCGTTCTGATGGACACGGCTCTTCGAAAAAGGGGGGCCTGACCCCATAGCCCGCATTTCTCACACGTCTCCTACTGCGGCGCCGGATAACGGCGCGTCACCTGCGTTGCCGCTCCTCGTCCTGCTCGACGTACTGCACGAGTACGACTGCGCGGGCCTTCGTCGCGCGCCTTGGTTCCGCGCCCCTCTCCGCCGCCTCGCGACGGACCCGTGTGAGAAATGCGGGATAGCCCCCGGAACTCGCTTGTGGCAGAATCACTGACATGAAAAGTTTCAAGGCTACGCTGCTGCCGGCCCTCGTCTTCGCTCTTGCAGGATGCGGCGCCGGCGGCGAAGATCCTTCCGACGGACCCCGGGTCGCTCTTGTGCTGAAGACCTTGAATAATCCCTACTTCATCCAGATGGAGGCCGGCGCCCGTGAAGCGGCGGAGCGGCTGGGAGTGCAGCTGCTGGTGCAGGCAGCCGAACGCGAGCTGGACGTCGAAAAGCAGATGCAGATCGTCGAGAACCTGATCCAGACGCGCATCGACGCGCTGCTCGTGACCCCCAGCGGCTCCCGGGAAATCCTGCCGGCGATCGCAAAGGCCAATCAGGCCGGAATTCCGGTCGTTATCGTAGATACGCGCATCGATGAGGCGGCGGCCGAAGAGGAGCATAGGATCGTCACCTTCATCGGATCCGACAATTACGAAGGGGGCCGCATCGCAGGACGCTTCGTGGTAGAGAAGCTGGACGGACGCGCCACCGTAGGGATCCTGGAAGGGATTCCGGGACACGAGACCGCCGATTCCCGCCTGCGCGGCTTCCAGGATGCCGTCAGGGGAGCGGAAGAGGTGCGGATCGCCGCCTCTCAGCCGGCCAATTGGGAGCGGGACCAGGGGTACAACGTCTTTCAGAACATGCTGCAGGCCCATCCTGACATCGACACGCTGTTTGCCTGCAGCGATCAAATGGCTTTGGGCGCGCTGGAGGCGATCGCCGCCGCCGGCAGAACGAATCAGATTCGCGTCATCGGATTCGACGCTCTGGAAGAGGCCCGGCAAGCCGTCCTGGAAGGCCGCATGCTGGCCACTGTGGCGCAGTTTCCCTCAGAGATGGGCCGACATGCCGTCGAGTCCGCAGTCAGGTTCCTGAACGGGGAAGAAGTGCCCGATTTCATCCCGGTGAGAATCGAATTGATCACCCGGGAAAATCTGCAGGCCCAGGAATGACCATGCCTGCAAAGGTCAACATCGGACTGCTGGGTGTCGGGAGGCTGGGAAGGAGCTACGCCCGAAGCCTGGCCGGCCGCGTCCCCGGGGCCCGGTTGGCGGCTCTGGGAGACCCCGATCGGGAATCGGCTCAGACGATTGCAGACGAACTGGATGTCTCCAATGTGTATGCCGAAGCTGCGGATCTGATCGCCGATCCGGGAGTGGACGCGGTCGTCATCGTCAGCCCCACCCACACCCACCGGGAATTGGTGGAAACGGCGGCCTCCGAAAGGAAACCCATCTTTTGCGAAAAACCGCTGGCGTTGAGTCTCCAGGAGTCTGAAGCCATGCAGCAGGTCGTGGAGCGCAGCGGCGTCTTCTTCCAAATGGGATTCATGCGCCGATTCGATCGCGGCTATCGGGCCGCCAGAGAAAAGATCGAACAGGGCCTGATCGGCAAGCCGGTCGTCTTCAAGTCCAGCTCGCGGGATCCGTTTCGTCCCAGTCTCGAATATCTGCATCCGGACAGCAGCGGAGGGATTTTCATCGACATGGGAATCCACGACATCGACCTGTCCCTCTGGCTGTTCGGCCGGATTGAGACCGTTTACGCCGTGGGAGCGGTGCTGGCATACCCGGAGGTGGAATCGGTCGGCGATTTCGACAACGCCGTCCTTTCGCTGATTTTTGCCGACGGTCGCCTCGGCATAATCGATCTGAGTCGAAACGGGGTTTACGGATACGACATCTGTACCGACATCCTGGGTACGGAGGGGACGCTGAAAGTCGGTTATCTGCGGGAGACCCCGATTCTGCACCTGACTAAGAACAATGTATCCCATGACGTGGTGCCTTACTTTCCCGAGCGCTTCGGCGAAGCCTACGTCGCCCAGTTGGATGACTTCGTTCAGAATCTGCGCCTGGACCGCCCGCCGCCTGTGACCGTTGTAGACGGCGTAGAAGCGCTGCGAGTCGCAGTCGCCGCCACCCGCTCCTCCAAAATCGCTGAGCCCGTAGAAGTCGATTCCCTTTAACCTGCGTAATCTGCCGCGCGAGGCCCGCCCGCTATTGTATTTCCCGACGCGCAGGTCTATGCTAAGGAAACAACCCGAACCGTCCTGTTTGGAGGAGATTTGCAGATGAAGGTCGCTCGAATAGCGCAGGTCCCGCCGCCGGTGGTTTCGCCTTTCGATACGGTGCTGGAGGCCGTCAGGAAGATGCAGAAGCTCAGGGTGGGCGCTGCCGTCGTCGTCGAAGACGATCGCGCTATTGGAATTCTATCGGAGCGGGATGTGATGCTGCGCGTCGTGGCCGCCCAAATGCCTCCGGACCGAACTCCGGTCAGCGCAGTCATGACCACCCGCCTGGAACATGTCCCTCCGGACGCCGACGCCCGACACGCCTTGAAGTTGATGGTTGAGAATCATATCCGTCACCTGCCGATCATGGGCGAAGATAAAAAACTGGTCGGGCTGCTGTCCATTCGGAACCTGTTGCAGAATTGCCTGGAAGACGTGGACCGGGAAATCAAATCGCTGGAAGCCTATTTCACCGCCGACGGCCCGGGAGGGTGATTCCCGAGCTGCGGAGCCCATTCATCCCTGGCCCAGAATGCAGGTCTGGCGGACGTTTTGCGCCGGCGCCGGCAGGACTTGGCGCAGATTTGTCCGAAGCTGTTACCTCTTGTAAGATTCCAAGGCTCTTGAGTGACCCGTCTGGTAGACTTGGCAATGGCAAGAGTCCATGAGCCGAGAAGTCATTCGGGCGGTATCGATCGCCTTCGCATTCATGCTGATGACGGGCGTCCTGGTGCTGATCGGTTCCAGGCGTCTCGAAAACTTCGACGCCGCGCTGGTCGGGTACACCTTTGCGACGCTTTTCGCAGTTTTTGCAATTGCGTACCGCTACGCGATGTGGTTGCAGCGGCCGCCTACGTGGGTCTATTTCAAGAGGGGATGGCAGGTGTTTCTACGTCCTCGGATTCTCTTCCATAACCTGATCGTGGGCATCCGCAGGCTAACCTCTTCTTTCGCTCTCAACCGCTTCATCCGGCCCAGAGGGCGTTCCCGATGGGCCGCCCACTTACTGATCATGTGGGGTTGTCTGATTGCAGCTGCGATAACTTTTCCTCTGGTGTTCGGCTGGATTCATTTTGAGCCTCCGGATTCCTCTTTGAACTACCACATGACGTACGTACTGGGAATTCACGCTGTGGCCCTGGCGGAGGAGGGGCCGGCGGGATCGATTCTGGAGTCCTTGCCGGCGGGCGCCGGCATCCTCCATCGCATTCCAATCGAATCGTGGACGGATTATTACACGGCTTTTCTCTTCGGGTTTCCGACGCTGACGATTCACGTCGACTCGATCCTGGGAAAATTCATTTTCCACGGCCTGGTGTGGGCTTCGTTTCTCGTGATCGCCGGCGTCATGCTCGCATTTCGAAGGCGGATGCGGGATCATGGCGCAGTCGCCCTGCAGCAGTTCGGAGAGGACGTGCTTCCTTTGCTGTTGCTGTTTGCAGTCAGCATCACCGGGCTCGGACTCTGGGCCAGTTACACCTTCATGGACGGATACGCCTTTGAGTTCATGCAGATCACCCATGCGGTCTGCGTCATCTTCACGCTCCTGTGGCTGCCCTTCGGCAAGTTCTTCCACATATTCCAGCGCCCCGCCCAAATCGGGGTGGCCTTTTACAAGGACGCCGGAGAGAGGGGCGAGCAGGCGCAGTGCAGGCGTTGCGGCGAGCGCTTCGCTTCCCTCATGCAGGTAGAGGACCTCATCCGGGTGCAAAGGCAGCTCGGTTACCGCTACGAAATTGAATCCGGGACGGGAGCGCCCCACTATCAGTGGATCTGCCCGAAATGTCGGAGACTTTCACTGGGCCTGGCCCAGGGGAGGCTTTGGCAGGCCGCTCTGCGTCCTGGAACGGTCGAAGGAAGGGACTGAACATGGCGAAGGAGCCGACCAACAGAATGGCGACCATCGAAAGCTTCGGCCCCCATCTGGCTGAAGCCAAAGGAATGCGCTTGGATTCAGGCCTGGAACCGGATGCCGTCATCCAGACGCATTGCTGCTTCTGCGGTCAGCAGTGCGGCATTCAGCTCAAGGTCAAGGACAACCAGGTCGTAGGATTCGAGCCTTGGGTCGACTTTCCCTTCAATCGCGGGATGCTCTGTCCGAAAGGCGTGAAGCGATATCTGCAGGGGTCCCACCCCGATCGCCTGCTCCACGCGCTCGAAAGGGACGCGGACTCGCCAAACGGCTTTCGGGAAATCCCATACGAAGAAGCGATTGGAACCGTCGCCCGAGCCATTGAGAAGATTCAGCGGGAACACGGCCCGCACGCCTTCGCCCTGCTCAGCGGCGCCAGCCTGACGACGGAAAAGACCTATCTGATGGGCAAATTCGCAAGGGTCTGTCTAAAGACTGAAAACATCGATTACAACGGAAGGCTTTGCATGGTCAGCGCGGCGGCCGGCAATAAAAAGGCGTTTGGAATCGACCGCGCTGCCAATCCATGGTCCGACATTCCGAAAGCCGAAGTGGTCTGGATCAGCGGCGCCAATGTCGCCGAGTGCGCGCCCATCACAACCGAGTACGTGTGGCAGGCCCGCGAAAACGGGGCCAAGATCATCGTCGTCGACCCCCGCATTACTCCCATTGCACGCACGTGCGATCTGTTTTTGCCGGTAAAGCCCGGACGCGACGTCATTCTGTTTAACGGAATCCTGCACCTGATGATCGAAAACGACTGGCTGGATCACGAGTTTATACGGAAGCGCACCGTCGGTTTCGAAGACGCTGCGGCCCAGGCGGTCGAGTGGACTCCGCGACGGACCGCCGAGGAGACTGGAATCGCCGAACGGCTCATCCGCCAGGCGGCCGAAATCTGGGGTCGGGCGAAGACCAGCTTTCTGCTGCACGCACGCGGAATCGAGCATCATTCGCACGGAGTGCAAAACGTGCTGGGCGCCATCAACATCGTGCTCGCTTCGGGCCGCATCGGACGCGAAGGATGCGGTTACGGGACCATTACCGGGCAGGGCAACGGACAAGGAGGACGCGAGCACGGGCAAAAATGCGACCAGCTTCCCGGCGCTCGGGACATCGACAACCCGGAGCATCGGGCTCACGTGGCGAAGGTATGGGGAGTGGATCCCGCCGCGCTTCCCGGAAAAGGGGTTGACGCATACGAGATTTTTCGCAAGATCGACTCCGGCGAGATCAAGGGACTGTTGAGCCTCTGCTTCAATCCAAAAGTTTCCCTTCCCGACAATCGGTTCGTTCAAACCATGTTGGACAAGCTGGATTTCTACGTGGCCATCGACTTTTTTCTCAATGAAACCGCCCACCATGCCGACATCGTTTTGCCGGGGTCGCTGCATGAAGAGGACGAAGGAGTGGTTACGCAGATCGAGGGGAGAGTAATCAAGATCAATCAGGCCGTGGAACCGCCCGGAGAGGCCCGTCAGGACTGGCGCATCATTCAGGACATCGCAAAGGCGCTGGATCGGCCCCACGGATTCAGCTTCGCTCATCCTCGCGAAATCTTTGAGGAATTGCGCCGGGCCAGCAAAGGGGGAATCGCCGACTACTCGGGAATCACCTGGGAAAAGGTTGAAAAGAACTACGGAGTCTTTTGGCCCTGCCCGAGTCAGGACCCGGATGGAAATCCGGTCGACCACCCGGGAACGCCCCGTCTCTTCGAGGAGGGTTCCTGGAACCCCGTGGCCCGGGGGGCCGGACCTTTTTACTTTCCGGACGGAAAGGCGAGGTTCAACGCGGCGCCCTACGCGCCTCCCGCAGAGGAGGTCGATGAGGACTATCCTCTGATCCTGACCACCGGCCGCGTAGTAAGCCATTTTCTGTCGGGGACCCAAACGCGTCGGATCGGGCCGCTGGTCAGGCAGTATCCGGAGCCCCGGATCGAACTGCACCCGCAACTGGCCGGGCAATTGGGGATTGCCGACGGAGACTGGGCTACCGCCGAGTCGCGGCGCGGGTCGATGACTCTTCGGGCCGAAGTGGTTTCCACCATCCGACCCGACACGATTTTCGTTCCGTATCACTGGGCCGGGGCCAAGAGCGTGAATCAGCTGACCATATCGGCACAGGACCCGATCTCGAAAATTCCGGAGTACAAGGTCTGTGCGGTTCGACTGCGCCGGGCCGGAGGTCCGCCGGAGTACGCCTCGAAACTGGAGCCGCAGCAGTGAGGAGCGTGCCGGATTCACGGGGCGACGCAGCCAGATGGCGGGATCGCTTCCAATGGCGGCGCCGCGGCCACGTTTTGCAGAATTGAAAAAAGAAGATGCCGGTACCTGAGCACCTTGAGTTTTTCATCGACCCAAATCGCTGCATCGGCTGCGAGGCCTGCGTGCAGGCATGCACCGAATGCGACACCCACAAAGGGCATTCGATGATTCACCTGGAGGTTGTCGAGCGCAGCCATTCCACCCAAACAGTGCCGGTGATCTGCATGCACTGCGATTCGCCGACCTGCGCGGAAGTCTGTCCCGCGGACGCCATCAAGAAGACCGAGGACGGAGTCGTGCAGTCGGCCCGCAAACCGCGCTGCATCGCCTGCAATAATTGCGTTCTGGCCTGCCCGTTCGGAGTCCCCAAAATGGAGGTGGAGCAGGAGTTGATGATGAAGTGCGACATGTGCTACGACCGGACTTCGGTGGGGAAAAAGCCGATGTGCGCCGCCGTTTGCCCCAGCCAGGCGCTGTTTTTCGGCACGCGGGAGGAGGTCGAGCGTTTGCGACGGCGATCGCGCGCGGTCAACCTTTTTCAGTTCGGCGGACAACGGATCGCCACCAAAGTGAACATGATGGCGCCCGTCGCTGCGCAGGTCGAGCGAGTCGACGTCGTCGAGGCTTTGCACGAGGCGGGCCCGCCGACCGTACGACTAAACGTCATCGACGACGCACTGTTCGATTGGTCGGTTACGGAGGACAAGTCATGACAGCGATCAAATATAACGGGCTGTCGCCGGGCCCCGACGGCCGTCCCCACAAAATGCAGCCTCGGTGGCGGCAGGATTTCCCCATCGACACCCCCCAGGACAATTACATCGCCCGCCGCGATTTCACGAAGTTCATGATCTTGACCAGCGGCGCCTTCGTCGTCGGCCAGCTCTGGATCGCCCTGCACAACCACTTCCGAAAGCGCCGCGGCAAACCGCCCGAAAAGGCGATCGCCGCAGTCCAGGACGTGGCCGTTGGCGGCGCTATGGGCTTTCGGTATCCGGACCGCCAGCTCTGCATGTTGATTCGGCCCGACCAGGACATCTTCCTCGCCTACGGCAACAAGTGCACTCACCTGCACTGTCCGGTCCGACCGATGTTTTCGGAAAACAAGCTGCAGTGCCCATGTCATAACGGATACTTCGACCTGCAGACCGGGCGTCCGCTGGCCGGCCCGCCGAGGCTGCCGCTGCCTCGAATCAGCCTGGAAATCCGCGGCGACGTGCTGTACGCCACGGGCGTGGAGCTGCGCACATGATTCGAACGAACTTCGGAGCGGGATCGCGACCCCTCCCCCGCCGCCGGCGCACGACCATCGTATACGGAATCCTCTGCTTCGTATTGACGCTGGTGATCGTTCAACTTTGGCTGCTGACGGCTACAATGAGCGCCTATCTGGGGGGAGACGACTCGGTGATCTGGCCGGCCGCTTTCGCCAGCCTCGTCTGTTTGGGCCTGAATCTGGGATTGCTCCGGTATTTGATCGCTCTGGAGCGCGGATGACGGAAAAGACCTCCGCTTCCGCGCCTGAGCTTGCGGGCAGAACGCGGCAACTCGTTCTCGGCACGGGGGCCTTCGCCGTCTGTTTTGCCGTGTTCGGCTCGGTATCAGCCATGATGCCGATCATTCGGGAGCGGCTCGAACTCGATCCCTTTCAGGTCAGCGTCGCCATCGCCCTCCCGGTGATCCTCGGTTCGCTGGGGCGAATTCCGCTCGGAATGCTGACCGACCGGTATGGGGGACGCATCGTGTTTGCCGCCGTCATGGCCTGCTCTGTGGCGCCCGCCGCCCTGCTGGGGTGGGTTGAAAGCTACTCGATGCTCCTGCTGTGCGGCCTGTTGGTCGGAATCGCTCTGGCCAGCTTCTCCGTCGGAATCGGATTTGTCAGCGGCTGGTACCCGCCCAGTCAGCAGGGAACCGCGCTGGGCATATACGGCGCCGGAAACATCGGCCAGTCGGTGGCGGCCTTCGGGTCGCCCGCATTGGCGGCTGCTGCGGGGTATTCCTGGGGATTCTGGGGCCCGGCCCTGCTGGTCCTGATCTGGCTGGTTCTGTATCTCCTGTGGGCTCGCAACGCGCCCGTTGGGACCGCCGCCGTCAAAACGCTGCACGACCTGATGCAGTCGCTTCGCCGGCGAACCAGTTGGGTCCTCGGCGCTTTCTACTTCCTGACTTTCGGCGGCTTCGTCGCCATGAGCATCTACCTGCCGACTTTTCTGACCGACATCTTCGATCTGAGGCCCACCGACGCCGGATCTCGCACGGCGGGATTCGTGGTCGTCGCCACCGTCATGCGACCGGTTGGCGGCATCCTGTCCGACCGCTTCAGCGGAAGGATTGTGCTGCTGTGGGTCTTCCCCGCAACGGCGGCGTTCGCTCTTTTTCTCGCCTGCCCTTTGATGAGCACCTTTACGATCGGCGCCCTCGGTATGGCCGCCGCCATCGGTCTCGGCAACGGCGCCGTGTTCAAGCTCGTGCCCCAATACTTTCCTCAGGCTGTGGGGAGCGTGACGGGGTTGGTCGGCGCCGCCGGCGGGTTAGGGGGGTTCTTTCCGCCTTTGCTGGTCGGAGCGATTCGCCAGGCGACGGGTTCGTATTCCCTTGGATTCATTCTGCTGGCTGGCGCATCCATCGCCTGCTTCCTGCTGGCATGGCGCTTCCGCCCTTCGGATTCGGCTGCTTAACCCGACGATGGATCTCGAGTGGTTTCGACGTGTCCGCAAGACGCGTTTTCAGAGCGTTGACCCGTCCGACATGGTTCCCCACAATGGAGGAACAATGGGGGAGGGCAATGGCTATTCTGAATGGAAAGAATCTGCCGGAAGAATTGCGCGAAAAAAGGAGAAGAGGAATGGCTGAGCCGCAAGACGACACGATGCAGCCTTTGACCCGGGTTAGAATATTTGAAGGTTTGGATTTGGAAGCGCTCGAAAGCGTTGCGGCCGCGGCCCGCAGCGTTCAGAAGGAGCCCGAGGCCAATTTCTTCGTGCAGGGGCAGAAGGCCTCGAAATTCTTCGTCGTGATTTCCGGACGGGTCAAGGTCAGCCAAGTCACTCCGGAAGGGCACCAGATCGTGGTGCGATACGCCGGGGCGGGAGAAATGTTCGGCTGCGTGCCCCTGTTCGGCGGGGACGAATATCCAGCGACGGCCACCGCCGTAACCCGCTGCAAGGCCCTGACATGGAATCGGGCGGCTGTCGATCGCCTGACGGAGCGTTTCCCGCGGATCGCGATCAACGCTCTGGAACTGCTGGGAAAGGAACTGAGCGGACTGCGCGCCCGCTACAGGGAACTGGCAACCGAACGAGTGGAGCGCCGGATCGCCCGAGCCCTGCTGCGTCTGGTCGGTCAGGCGGGCCGGAAAGTCGAAGACGGAGTTCTGATCGAATTTCCCCTCTCCCGGCAGGACCTGGCGGAGTTGACCGGAACGACGCTCCACACGGTCAGCCGAATCTTGAGCGGTTGGGAGCAAAAAGGGATTGTTCGGTCGGGTAGAAGACGGATCGTCATTCGAAGCCCTCACGGCCTGGTCTCGATCGCGGAAGACCTGGATCCGCAACTGGAGGACCTGGCGTAAGGCGGCGTCTCGGAGCGATGCCAGTATGGGGCCTCATTCGTCAGCGCTTCCCACTAGCCCGCATTTCTCACACGCCTCCTACTGCGGCGCCGGATAGCGGCGCGTCTACTGCGTTGCCGCTCCTCGGCCTGCTCGACGTACTGCACGAGTACGACTGCGCGGGCCTTCGTCGCGCGCCTTGCATCCGCGCCGC
>DATKAT010000052.1:0-18393 GCA_035514675.1 Acidobacteriota bacterium
TTAAACTCAAAGGGCCGCAAATTCCGGAAGCTCAGGAAATTCAGGCGGAAGGGCCGGGTAAGATGATCATCGACGTCCACACCCATCTGAACAATTATCACGAAGAAACGCGGGTCGACGTGCAGGAGCGCCTGGACAAGCTCCTGGATGCCATGGATCGGAATCGTGTCGACGTTTCTCTGGTTCTGACGTCCTACAAGGTTTCCGAGCACCGGCCGTCCACCCGGGAAATCGTCCTTGCCACGCGGGATTTAAACAACATTTTTGTGGTCGCCGGCATCAGTTATCTGAACTACCGGGAGAAGGACCTGCGGGAAATCAGCGACTACCTGGCCGACGGCATCGTAAAAGGCCTGAAGCTCTATCCCGGATACGAGCCCTTTTACCCCTACGACCGCCGGTGCAAAGTCATTTACGATCTGGCGATCGAATACGACGTGCCCGTGATGTTTCACACCGGCGACACGTACGCTCCGACCGGCAAGCTGCGCTTTGCTCATCCCCTCAACATCGACGACGTCGCCGTCGACAATCCGGAGCTGAAGATCGTCATCTGCCATCTGGGGAACCCGTGGATTCGAGACTGCATGGAAGTGGTTTACAAGAATCCGCACGTCTTTACCGACATCTCGGGACTGGTCCTGGGCGACTTCAGCGAGCCTTTCGAAGAGTTCATGTTGAAGCAGATTCGGGAAATGATTCTATACGCCGGGGATCCCGGCTATCTGCTGTACGGGACCGACTGGCCGATCTCCTCGATGCAGACGTACGTGAAGTTCATCGAAGGGCTGGGATTGTCCGAAAAGGACAAGGAGCGCATCTTGTGGAGAAATGCGGCTGGCCTGTTCAAGCTCGACGTTGCGGAAAAAAGCGCTAAATGAAGCTTTTCAGGTAGTGATCCGAATAGCGGACCCAGTCGTGTTCGCCTTCGTTGTAAAGTTGGAAGACGGGCTCCAGCTTTTCCGCATGCTCGCGATTGCCGCCGTAGAAGCTAACGCTGAATTCCTGCTCGCCTTCGGCTTCCACTTGGCGGACCACGCTGGCCTCCAGAACTACCGGCTTTCCTGCGTAGAAGGTGACGGTCACGTATGAGCCTTCAGGCGGCGAAATGATTGGATGCCTGACCAAGGCGCCGCCCAGCGCGACGTTTATCGAGCGGGCGTTGATCGCTTGCCCGTGCCACTCGCACTGGCAGGGTATCTCCAAACTCAGGCGAGGGTGTCGGCGTCGTTCGGTTGCACTTGAACTCGATCGTTGCTCTTGAGGAATCACAGCCTTTATCCCCCCAATTTCTTTTCCGGCAACTCGGAAAACGATTCCATACCCAGTGGTTCTCAATTATCTACCCAGTCAATCGATTCGTCAAGGCATGTTCGTGCAATTTGTTTAATTTCGTTTGAATTTTTACCGAAAGAGGCGTTTCTCCGAACTTTTTGCGGCGATACGGGCCGGATTCGATGCGGACGTCCAGTCGAAGGACTCCTGTTTGCGTCGGCGCTTTTCGCGCCGGCGCCGGCGATCCGGTCGGGTGCTAGCCCGGATCTTGCACGCAGATCCTGCTGCGGCGCCGGATAGCGGCGCGTCTGCCGCGTTGCCGCTCCTTGGCCTCCTCGTCGTACTGCACGAGTACGACTGCGGTGGCCTTCGTCGCGCGCCTTGTATCCGCTTCGCTCTCCAACGCCTCGCGTCGGACCCGCGTGAAAAATGCGGGCTAGCGCCCTACGCGAAATCGTGCGATTCGACTCGAACGGGAAACGCATTGAACCGGGCAACGGTTTCGGCCCGGACCGAGACGACGTTGTGCTGCTTCTGCAAAACGCCTTCGATCAGAAGAAAGGGGCGGCTGACCAGCAGCATGCGGTAACGCTCGAACAGCGGAGGACGGATCACGACGTTGGAGATCCCGGTTTCATCTTCCAGGCTCAAGAACAAAAAGCCTTTGGCGGTGGCGGGTCGCTGGCGGACGATGACGCTGCCGGCCACCTTGACATGGCGGCCGCTTTGCAGGTCCTTCAAGCCAGAAGCGGGCGTGACTCCGAGGGAGCGCAGTTGCTTGCGCCTCAGGGCCATGGGGTGCGGGCCGGTAGTCAGGGCCGCCCCGTCGTAATCGGCCCGCAAGCGTTCTTCGGCGGTCATATCGCGCAACGGCGACGCCTCCCGCTCCTCCTCGACGGACTCAAACAGGGGGCCCCCCGGCCGGCCGGCCTTCTCCACCTGCCAGAGGGCTTCTCGTCGTTTCATTCCGAAGGCGTTCAGGGCTCCGATCTCGGCCAGCGTGACCAGTTCGCAGCGGCGCAGGCGCACCCGCAACTGCAGATCGTCCACGGACTGGAACGGCCTTTCTTCCCGCTGGCGGACCAGCAGTCGCCCGGCTTCCTCGCGCAAGCCCTTGACGTAGCACAGGCCGATCCGGACCGAGTCGTCCGCCTCGATGCGGCATTTCCATTCGGAGCGCAAAACGTCGATGGGGCGGATGCGCTGACCCCGGCGCTGCGCGTCCTTGACAAGGGTGGCCGGATGGTAAAAGCCCATCGGCTGGTTATTCAGCAGCGCCGTATAGAAGACCGCCGGGAATCGGGCTTTCAGGTAAGCGCTGGCGTAGGCCAGCAGGGCGAAGCTGGCGGCGTGCGACTCTGGAAAGCCGTACAGCGCAAAAGACGTGATGTAACGGACGATGGCGTCGGCCCGTTGGCCGCGGATTCCGTTTTTCTCCAGCCCCACGCGCAACTTCGACTCGATGCGGCGCATGGCGTCGTCGGGGCGCTTGAATCCCATCGCCCGCCGCAGCTCTTCGGCCTCGCCGCCGGAAAAGCCGGCGGCCGTCATAGCGATTCGCAGCAACTGCTCCTGAAACAGCGGCACTCCGAGAGTGCGCTTCAGGATCGGCTCCAGACAGGGATGCGGGTAATCGACCGGCTCTTGTCCGCAGCGCCGGCGCAGATAGGGATGCACCATTTCTCCCACGATCGGGCCGGGGCGGATGATGGCGACCTCGACGACCAGATCGTAAAAGCAGCGCGGGCGCAGTCGCGGCAGCGTCGCCATCTGAGCCCGGCTTTCCACCTGAAAGACGCCCACCGTATCGGCTCTCCGCAGCATCGAATAGACTTTCGGATCGTCGGCGGGCAGGCGGGCCAGGTCGAACTCGCGGCCCGACTCCCGAATCAGGCGGATCGAATCCTGAAGAACCGCCATCATGCCGAGACCCAGCAGGTCGACCTTGATGATCCCCATGTCGGCGCAGTCGTCCTTGTCCCACTGGACGACCGTGCGGCCCGGCATCCGCGCGTTCTCCAAAGGGACGATCGTGTCGAGCCGCCCCCGGCAGACGACCATTCCGCCGGAGTGCTGCCCCAGGTGCCGAGGGAGGTCCTGGATCGCTTCAAACATCGCGAGAAACTGCCGGTTGCGCCGATCCGCCGGATTCAGCCCCGCCTGCCGGAAGCGGTGCTCCAGAGTCTTCCGTTCTTCGGAAGCAGACGGGCCCCAGGCGCTCAACAGACGGGAGAGACGGTCCAACGTCGGCTCGTCGAAGCAGAAAACCTTTCCCACTTCCCGGGCGGCGCTGCGACTGCGGTAGGTGATCACGTTGGCGGTCATGGCCGCCCCCCGCCGCCCGTAACGCTGGTAGACGTACTGGATGACTTTTTCCCGCTCCTCTCCGCTGGGAAGATCCAGATCGATATCGGGCCACTCTCCCCGCTCTTCCGACAGGAAGCGCTCAAAGAGCAGATCCATCCCCACCGGGTCGACCGCCGTAATCCCCAGGCTGTAGCAGACGGCGCTGTTGGCGGCCGAACCCCGCCCCTGGACCAGAATCCCCTCCCGGCGACAGAAGCGGACGATGTCCCAGACGATCAGAAAATAACCGGCCAACTGCAGCTTTGCGATCAGCTCCAATTCGCGCTCGATCTGTCGTCGGGCGCGGTCGGTCAGAGGACGATAGCGATCACGGGCGCCCGCCTCGGTCACCTGTTTCAGATAACGGTCCATCGTCTCCCCGTCCGGCGTCGGATAATCCGGGAAGCGATACCCCAGGTCCCTGAGAGTGAAACGAAGCCGCTCGGCCAGCTCCCGGCTGGAAGCCGTCGATTGCGGAATATCCCGGAAAAGCCGGGTCATCGCCTGGGCCGGTTTTAGACAGGCCTCCGCGTTAGGCGCCAGCAGGCGTCCGGCGCTTTGCAGCGTGGTGCGGTGAGCGATGCAGGTCAGCACATCCAGCAGCGGACGCTGCTGGGGATGGCAGCAGCGCACTCCGTTGGTAGCCAGAAGCGGAAGCCTCTCCGCCTCCGCCATCGCGATCAGCGTCTGGTTCAACTCCTCCTGACGGCGACAGAAGTGCCGCTGCAGTTCGACGTAGACGTTTTGGGCGCCGAATATCGATTTCAGTCGCCGCAAATAGCTACCAGCGGCGGCGGGATCCCTGCGCAACAGCGCCGCCAGCGGCCCTTGCCGGTTGCCGGTCAGACAGACCAGCCCCCGGCTGTAAGCACCCAAAAGCTCGAGCGAAGCCCGCCCCTCCCCCTTCTCCACTTGCAACTTGCAGTCGGAAATGAGCCGACAGAGGTTGCGGTAGCCGCGCCTGTTCTCGACCAGCAGCGGAAGCCTTCCTTCCGGCAGAGTGATCTCAGCTCCTAAAATGGGGCGCACGCCGGCCTGCAGGCAGGCGCGGTGAAAGCGCGGCGCTCCGTATAATCCGTCCCGGTCCAGCAGCGCCAGAGCCGGAGCGTTCAACCGCGCCGCCTCCGCGGCCAGCGCTTCGGGCGTCGAGGCCGCTTCCAGAAAACTGAAAGCGCTGCAGGAATGCAGTTCCACATAGTCTGACATCGATCTCCTCAAACCAATCCCCCGCGCTTTCTCGCAGGAAAGGCGGCCCCGTCAAAAATTTTCACCTTTTATTCACCTCATCATATTATCGGCCCCGCGCAGGCGTCAAGGGAGTTGCGGGTTTCAGGCGTCGAGCGCGGAGCGTCGCCGAAGTCTGGGGCCGTCCAGCGCCCGACGCTCCTTTTTGTGGTATCACTGCTTCTGAAAGAACATGCGATGTCCTTACTGTGAAGGGCGCCGGGATCGAGTCGTCGATTCTAGAGAAAGCAAGGAAGGGGATGTAATCCGCCGCCGGCGGGAATGTCAGCAGTGCGGGCGGCGCTTCACCAGCTATGAACGGATCGAGGAAATCCCCTACATGGTGGTCAAAAAGAGGGGGCGGAGAGAAGCTTTCGACCGCTCGAAGGTCTTGAAAGGGCTTCTGAAAGCCTGTGAGAAGAGACCGTTTTCTCCGCAACAACTGGAGGAGATCGTCGACGCGGTCGAGCAGAGGCTTGCGGAATCGCCGGCCCGCGAGATTCGGTCCGAACAGATCGGCAAAATAGTGATGCATCGATTGAAAGCGATCGACAAGGTGGCTTATGTGCGATTCGCATCAGTGTATCTGGAGTTCGAGGACGTGCATGAATTCATGCAGGAAATCGATCGCCTCGTGCAGTAAAGGGTGGCTTCCGTGCCGACCGAATTCGAGATCATTCGTGAATTCCAGAAAGCCGCGAGGCGGCTTCCGCCAGAGGTTCTGCAGGGCATCGGAGACGACTGCGCCGTTCTGTCCGGACGGTTCGCGGGTTCGGCCTGGACGATTACGAAGGACCTGTTGATCGAGGGGGTCCATTTCAGGACTGAGTGGATTTCGCCCCGCTTTCTGGGCCGCAAGTCTCTTCTGGTGAGCTTGAGCGATCTGGGCGCAATGGGCGCTGTTCCGTCGGTTTGTCTGTTGGGTCTGGCTCTCCCTCCCCGCCTTGTCGACGGGTTTAGACAGGAGTTTCAAATCGGATTTCTCGGAGAATGCTCGTCGAATCGGATCGCCCTGGTAGGAGGCGATCTGTCGGAATCGGATCGAGTGACGATCAGCGTAACGGCGGTCGGGACGATCGAACAAGGGGAGGCCGTCGGGCGGGCCGGGGCCCGTCCCGGAGACGGCGTCTACGTCTGGGGTTCGCTGGGTCTGGCCAGACAGGGACTGGAGCTCCTGCGCCGCGAATCCCCCACCGGCCTGCGCTCCATTTCGTCCGAAGAGAAGCTGAAGCTGTGGGCGGGCAGCCCGGACCGTTTTCAGAAATTGCGGGCCCACTTCCTGCCTCAACCCAACTGGCAGGTCGGGGCATGGCTCCGGATCCATTCGATTCCCAGCGCCATGATCGACGTCAGCGACGGACTGGCCGGAGATCTCGGACACCTGCTGGAAGCGGGCGGAGTGGCGGCCCATCTGGATCCGGAAGGGATCCGGCAATGTTATCAGGGCGATGCCGAAACGATTCCTCTGGAGGAGATTCTGGCCGGCGGAGAAGATTACGCACTGCTGTTTACGGTGCCTCCCGAGCGGGAGCCGCGATTGTCCGAATTCAGCGGCGAAGGCCGAATTCGACGGATCGGGACGGTGGCGGATGGGGAACCGCTGATCCTGCTTCGTTTCGGCGAGCGATTAGTGCCATGCGCAGCGTCCGGCTACGATCATTTTCCTAAGTCTGCTTCTTAGAGTGTCGCCATCTGGAACGCAGATTTCAGATGCATCGCGCGATGAAGGAGGCGTGTGAGGGATGCGGACCCGAATTCTGCGAAAGCTGGCATCGATCCGGGGGAGCCCCGAGGAGATCGCGCACGCCTTTTCCGTTGGGGTTTTTCTCGGCTTTTCGCCGTTCATCGGACTGCAGACGGTTCTGGGCCTGCTGGCAGCCTACCAGTTTCGCTTCAACAAGATTCCGGTCCTGCTGGGCGTCTGGGTCAACCTTCCATGGATCATGGCGCCCTATTACGCAGTAGCGACAACGGCAGGGATCCGGCTGCTGGGATTGCCGGAAAGCGGCCCGGCGCCTTCATTGGGTTATAGCGACCTGTTCAACCCTGAATTCTGGAAATGGCTGGGCTCCCAGTGGCCGATGCTGGTTCCGACGGTGGTCGGCTCCCTGATCTTCGCAGCCATTTTCGCCGCCGTTTCCTATCCCCTATGCCTCCGGCTGGTGCAAAGAATGCGGCGGCCGAAGACGCAGGACTCGACTGGATGTTGAAGTCGCTTTTCCGTTATCATGTCAGATCGAATGCTTCGCCAGAACACGGTCTTCCCGTGGCAAGATCCCCACGGGACCGCGGCCTACTAGACATGAAAGCCTTTCTTCAGATTTGGATCCTTTTTTCCGCCGCCCTTCTGCCTCTCTCCGCTTGGGCGGTCGCCTCCCCGCAGAACCCGCCGCCGCAACCTCCAGCTCCTGACGTGGAGGATCTGGTAAACGTTCAGTTTCGAACCGACGTCCGGCTGTTTACGGTCATGGCGGCGCTCAACGCCTCCGGGTATGATTTCGAGGCGCCCGGAGAAGAACATTCCGGGACTCGAAGCCAGATCCGCTCCCGGCTGCAATCTGTGAATCCGGAGCTGTTGGACGAAATGCAGGCGTTTTATCGGCAGCTCCGCTCCCCCAATCCGGTCGACGTCCAGTCCGCCTTTGTTTCCCTTGCCTTGCTGGTGACCGGGCCCCCGGAATTCGCAGTCGACGAGCACGCCGAACACATCCCCGCCGACGTCGTGCCGGTGGCGCGATTCGCCGGCTACCTTCCCGCATTTTACGAAAAGGCGCGAGTCGACGAACTCTGGGAGGAATTCCGGGGGCGCCATCAGGCCGCCCTTGCTTCGTATCGTCCCATTCTGACGGACGTCATCCGGGAAACTCTGGAGTACTTCCGCGTTCCGGCTCGAATCGTCCTGGACCGGCGCATGATCCTGATCCCGGATCTTCTGAATTTCAAAGGCGTCGTCAATGCCAGAAATCTTGAGAGGGAGTACATCGTCGTGCTGGGACCCGCCAACGATCCCGCCGACCAATACGCTCAACTGCAGCACGAATACCTGCATTTTCTGGTCGACCCCCTTATTGAGAAGTTTTCCGCCATACTCTTGAAACATCGGGAGATTGAGAAGGTGGCATTCCGACAGCCGCATCTGAGCCCCCAGTACCGGGACCGATTTCTTCTGGTGGCGACCGAATCCCTGATCGAAGCGATTCAGATGAGGCTGCATCCGCCGGAGGACTCGGAGCGGCAACTGGCTGAACTTTTTTCCAGGGGGCTCGTACTGGCCCCTTCTTTCCACGCCGAACTGCGGCGCTTTGAATCGATCGCGGAAGAGCCCCTGACTTCTCATGTGAAAGCGATCTTCGAAAACATCAAGTCCGACCAGGTCAGAGAATGGGAGGATCTTGCGGCGCAGTCCCTGCAGCGTCGGGAAGCCGAAGCGGAAGAGGTCAGGTCTCAGGAGGAGCGGGCGAGGGCGGACTTTGAAGCGGAAGCTCAAAGAAGAGATCTTTTGAACGAAGCGGGCGGGCTGCTGGCCTCCGGAGACCTGGATCCGGCGCGCGAGAAAATAGCCGAACTGCTCCGATTGGATCCCGAAAACGGCAGCGCCCATTTCTACCTGGCTCAGATCCACAGCCAGCAGGAAAACTTTCCGCTCGCTTTCGAGCACTATCAAAAGGCCGCCCGCTCCGACGCGGAGCCCTGGATTCGTGCGTGGGCTGTCGTTAGGATGGGCAAATTCTTGGCCTACCAGGGTCGGGAGCAGGAGGCTCGCAAATATTTTCAACAGGTGCTCGCTCTGGGCGAGGATCTGAGAGGCGCCCGTCAGGAGGCTGAAAATGCACTGGCGGTTCTGAATTCAAAACCTTAGACTCTTGTGGAACAATGAGGCAGGATTCGCATCCGAAACAGTGGTCTATTTTGTCGGCGGCATCTGCGGGAACTCGACCCGAACTGTCGGCAGCCGGTTCGGGCGCGCGGCGCCGGGACTGCAGAACCAAACAAATCAACCGTCTTTGCCGATTCAGAAAAATACTGAATCGAATTCGGAGGGATGATTCATGAAGAAAATTTACCGATCGACTCTGCTGGCCGCGCTCCTGACTTGCGGAGCGGCCTTTGGTCAGGAGAATCAAGAGCAACAGGAAGAGCAGCCTCCGCAGCATGTTGAAGAAGACGAGATGCCGCCGCCCAAGCCTCCGCGCGTAGTAGGGGAGGCTCAGACCCAGGCCGAGTTTGAAGCCTGGCAGGTGCTTGAGCAGGCTGAGAACCCGGCCGAGCGGGCGGCTCTGGCGGAGAAGTTCCTGGAAGCTTATCCGGAAAGCGGCCTGACTCCTTTTGTGCACCATATCCTGGCGCGCTACTACTACGGGTCGAATGAAATCGAAAAGTTTGTCACTCACGCCGAGAAGACGTTGGAGGAGTTGCCAAACAGCCCGGACCTGCTTTCCCCGCTGGCTTTCGTCTACTCCGAACAGGGGCAGACCCAGAAAGCGCTGCAACTGGCCGAACGGGCCTTACGCACTATAGAGGATCTGGAAAAGCCCGCGAACGTACCTGCAATCGACTGGTTGGTGCAGGGCCAGCAGGTGCGGGCGGATGCCTACTACGCCCTTGGAAGGGCTCACCTGAACCGCTTTAACGCCTTGAATCCGCAGGGAGAAGGTCGGGCGACCGATCCCAGCCTGGCCCAGGCGATCGAGAACTTCCGCAAGGCCGCCGAGCACGACCCTCGCCATGACTACGCCTATTTTCGACTGGGCTTCTCAGAGACCAATGCGAACAACCCCGGCTCCGCCATGGAGGCGTACGCACGGGCCGTTGCCGTCGGCGGTGTGGCCGCCGGTCTGGCTCAGTCGAACCTGGAGGACATTCACGCCTTCGTCATCGAACACATGAGCGATTCCGAACTGGCGCAAATCACTCCTCAGGAGTTCGTCGACAGGGAGGCCCGGAAAATCCAGATGGAGGTGGCCGCGCTGGAACAAAAGATCTCCGCGGAGGCGGCCAGAATTGAAGAGGAGGAAAGAGCGCGAGAGGAAGAAAGGCTGAGGAAGCTGATGGAGCAGTTGCCTGAGCCGTCCGAGCCCGATCCTCCCGGCGCCAACTAATCGGAATGCGCCGCGAATGGACCACCTCCCGCGGGGGGCGGTCCGGCTGGACACCCTGTGACTGAACTGCTTTCCCTTCTTCTCCTTGGCGATTTTGAGACCTTGCCCTCCCCTGCGCCCAAGAGCTCCGAGGAGGCGATCAGCGCTGACCGCCTTCGGGAGCTGCGAGAGCTGGAGGGACAAATCGGCTATCGCTTTAGCAATCTTCAACTGCTGAATCTGGCGTTTACCCACAAGTCTTATTCCCACGAACTGACCGGAGACGCCCGCAGCCTCAGCTACGAGGCTCTGGAGTTTCTGGGGGACTCCATCCTGGGCTTCATTATCAGCGATCATCTGTTTCACGAATTTCCCGATCTCAGCGAAGGCGAGCTCTCAAAGATCAAGTCCTTTCTGGTATCCACCCGTCAATTGCATTCCCTTTCCCTGAAGCTGGGCCTTGGCGAATTTCTGCGGCTGAGCCGGGGCGAGGTCAAGACCGGGGGCCGCAGCAAGAAGGCTATCCTGGCCGATCTCTTTGAGAGCACGGTGGCAGCCATTTATCTGGACGGCGGCGGCGAAGAAGCCCGCGGCTTTATCCTTTCCCAGTTTCGGGAAAGGCTGGCGGAGCTTTCGGAAAATGTGCTCGAACTCCACGATTACAAGTCTTCGCTGCAGGAACGCATTCATGAGATGGGACGCCCCGCCCCGCAGTATCGCGTCGTCGCCGAAAAGGGACCGGACCATGACAAAGAGTTTTCCGTAGAAGTGTTCATGGCCCGGCAACGCCTGGGCGGCGGAATCGGAGGCTCCAAGAAGGAAGCCGAGCAGCGGGCCGCAAGGCAGGCCCTGCATCAACTTTCGAGCGGCTCGAGGCTGGATGACGAGGCCGACGAAAAATAACTCAGACCAACACGTTCCAGAATATCAGCAGCACTGCAATGTCGTAGACGGCATGGGCGAGTATGGGAGCGATCAGGCACTTCCTCCAGAGGAACACCAGCCCGAATATCAGGCCTAACAGTCCGGCGCCGAATGCATTGTCCACTCCTTGGATCAGATGGCCCACACCGAAGAATATGGTCCAAATCGCTAACCCCACCCCATATCCGCCCAGGAACTCTCCGAAGCGGACCAGAACGAAAGCCCTCTGAATCTCCTCCTTGAACCCGCCCACATAAACGCTGCTGAACAGGAAGAGCATAAGAACGTCTCGAGACTGAATGATCTGGAGCAAGGGGTTCTCCTCAGTCACGTACTCCGGGAAGAATTGGCGAAAGGACAGTCCCACGGCCACGGTGCCGAGAAACAGGATGGGGACGACCAGCAAGGCGATCGCCGTTTCACGAACCGGCCGGCGCCACAGGAGGCCGAATGTGGCCGACTGCTCCCCGTTCAGGTACATGAAAAGGAAAACGAAAGCCATGCTCAAAGTGGCCTCGACCACCAGCACCCAAACCAGCAGTCGAGGCATGCTCATCAAATCCTGGTCCGCCATTTGGAAGGCGGGCGCCATCAGCAGAAGAATCGCGTATCCGCCCAAAGCCGCCACCAGCACCTCTGTCAGGGCACGGGCCCGCTGCATCGGCGTCGGAGACGCTTGACCTTCGGCTGCTTTGCTGTCGATCGCCGGTTCCATGACGGAGACATTCTATCCGGAATCATCAGTGGTCCTCCAGCGCGGTCAAAGGACGCCTCCGAGGGTTTCGGGGCGCACTCGCATTCCCGTCGCAGACTTTTCGCGAGCAATGCCTCAGGGGAGGCCGCCGGAATTCGGCCGCGAGCCGTCTTTCCTTTACGATTCTGTCAACCCGCATTTTTCACGCGCCTCCTACTGCGACGCCGGAACCGCGCGAAAAATGCGGGTTAAGAATTTTGCCAACTTTTGCAGCTTTCCATCATCTTTCAACTTTCGGTAGGCTTACGGAAATCATCGAGCGAATGATTCGACGGCCGCGGCAAGGGCTCAAAAGAGATCTGCCGGAGCATCCGTGCGCCGCCGCAGTGGCGCAGGAGGCCGCTGCCGGTCGGCGAAAAGCGGTCGGAAGGGCCTTCGGGCGCCGGGCCTGGGCCATGCTGGTTTAAGCCTTGATCGTCGACGGATCGCAGGTTTTCAGACCTTGTGGGCGCTGAAATTTTGTATTGAACTGTCAAATGTGCTTGAAGGATAATGTCGAACTTAAGGAGGAAACATGCTTTTGCCCGATGATGCGGAATTCGAAAGGCTAGATCCGGTGCGGTTTGACGACGAGGATATTGAAGATTTCGACGACGACGATGACGACGATTTCGAAGATTTCGAAGATCTCGAAGATGACGACGATGACGACGATTTCGACGATGACGACTTTGACTTTGACGACGATGACGACGACGACTTCGACTTCGAAGACGACGACTTCGAGAATGACGACGAAGAAGATGAAGGCGATGAAGAAGAAGAATACTTCAACTGACCCGGACCGGCCGGGGATTCGGTCCCCCTCTGCATGGGGCGCCGAGCGGGTTGTTATCTCCCGGTAGCGTGCGCTTGAGAGCCGAACAAGGGGGTCGCAGAGAGTCCCGGTTGGAGCGATAGGGGCTCGAAATCGACGCAAATCGTCGAAAGTCCACTAGACATATGGATTTACACAGATTACATTAGGGGAGTGCTGCTTTAGACGAACTTTCGATAGAATTTTTAGGATATGACCTTGCTCAACAGATTACGTTAGGAGGAGACTATGCTTCGCCCTAGACACATCGTTCTGCTGATTGCGGCAGTATTTTTGCTTGCATCCCCCGCAATGGCTCAGGCTCAAGATGAGGAGTCCGAGCACAGAGAAAACATCAAGCTGCTGTCCCCGACGTGGAGGGGCTCCACCGGGCTGTTCAACCTCTATTCCGCGGAAACTCTGAGACAGGGTGAGGTTTCGTTTGGATTTCACACTACGAAATTCCACCGCGATCCCGGAGACATCGACATCCACCTGTTCCCGGTGTCCGTTTCGATCGGACTGTTCGACCGCCTGGAGCTGTTTGGGTCCTATGAAGTCCACAAGCGGGTCAATGCGGACGCCATCATGGTCAACAAGGTGCTGCCAGGAGCCCCGCTCGAGCCGATGCGGCTTTCCAACGGCCTGCTGGCCTTCTACAACGACACGCCATTTATGGACGTCGGATTCGGCGACGGTGCAGGCGACTTGTGGGCCGGCCTCAAGCTGAACCTGGTTTCGGAGCATCGGGGCGGGCCGTTCAGCCTGGCCGTTCAACCGATCGCCCGTTTCCATCTGACCGACAAGCGCACCCACATGCTGCGCGGATTGACCAGCGGAGTCACCGATGCCGGATTCGACATGATTTTTTCGAAGAACTACCGCGGCGGCGGGACCTTTGTGGGCAATGCCGGCTTTCTGTTTGCTGACGACATTGCGGGAGTCGACCGCCAGCCTCGCTTCAACTGGGGCATTGGAATCGACCAGCCGCTGGGAAGCCAGCGCGCGCGCCTGATCGGCGAACTCCTGGGCAGCGTTTTTTACGGCTCCCGCAGAACCACCGACTTTACAAACGTCCGTTCGCCAGTGGACACCTACGTCGGCTTGCGGGTCCATCCCAGCAATTGGGTGGCCATCTCCGGCGCCTACAACTTCCACATGAACGTGCTGGATGAAGCGGTCATCGGCGTACCCGCCACGGATCGGCATGGTTTTCTGGCGCAAGTGGCGATTCAGCGCAAAGTCAACCGTCCGCCGACGGTGGAGTGCAGCGCCGACCCTACGACGGTTACGCAGGGGGAATCCGTCACAATCAACATCCGGGCCTTCGATTCGGATGACGACAACCTGCAGGTCACCTGGAGATCCAGCGCCGGCAGCCTGACGCAGCGCGACAACTCGGCCGTGCTGGACACCACCGGCGTGACGCCCGGCCGCCACACCGTCAACGTGGAAGTCACCGACGGAGAGCATGTGGCCTCGTGTTCGGTCGACATTACGGTTGAAAAGCTCAGACGGCCGCCAACCATCGCCTGCGAACCCTCGAATGTCACCGTGACCGAAGGGGAATCGGTGACCTTGCAGGCTCGCGCCTCCGATCCCGACGGCGATCCGCTTCGCTTCGAGTGGACCGTCAATGGACAGGGCGTCAACAACGACAGTCCGAGTTTCGAGTTCGGAACGGTCGGACGGGATCCGGGCTCCTACACGGTTCGCGTGACCGTTCACGACACGGTTGACAACCTGAGCGCCAATTGCGAATTCAACGTCACGGTCGAACGCCGGCCGAACCGGCCCCCGGTTGTGACGCTGACGCTGGACAAGACCGAAGTCTTTGTCGGTGAAATCGTCACGGCGACAGCCGACGCCTCCGATCCGGATGGCGACCCCATCACCTACAGCTGGACCGTCGACGGGCAGTCTCGCCCAGAAACATCGGCCACCCTGGCCATCAATACCAGCGGTATGACGGGCGGGAGCCACTCGGTGACTGTGACCGTTCGGGACGATCGCGGCGGCGAGGCCAGTGACACGAAAACCTTCCGGGTCATTGAAAAAATCGTGATTCAGATCGACCGCATCCAGCCTGACAACAGGGCCAAGGCTCTCCTTGACGAGGTGGCGCTGCGGATGCAGCAGAACCCTGCGTTGCGGGCGCGAATCACGGGACACACGGACGATCGCGGAAGCGAGGCGGCAAACGTCCGCGTCGGCCAGCGCCGAGCGGAAGCCGTGCGCGACTACCTCGTCCAGCAGCACAACATCGACACGGGTCGAATCGACGTGACCAGCGCCGGCGAATCCCAACCTATTGCGGATAACGCCACGGCCGAAGGTCGCACACAGAATCGACGAGTCGAGATCGAGCTGTTCGTACCGTAAACCCTGCAAGCGTCCGGGCCCATATTTGAGGCGCGGATGTCTTTGCTAAAATCAAGGGCGGCAGTTTTCGAACTGCCGCCCTTTTTTCGAAATGAGAAACATGCGGCTTGCGATTTCACTAGCGGCGCTTCTGTTGGCGGCCCTGCCGGCGCACGGGAACCCGGACCTGACGTCTCTGGGACCGGAAGGGGGAGACGTTCGATCTCTGGCCGTTCACCCGAAACTGCCCGATCGGTTCTTCCTTGGCACCGCCGACGGGCAGATCTTCGTATCGGACAACAAAGGCTTGTCCTGGAGACGTCTGGTTCCCGGAATCGCCCACCGGGAACTGGTGATCGACAGCCTCGTTTTTCACCCGGACGATCCGGACACGTTGTACGCCGGCGCCTGGGCCCTAAAGGGAGACAGCGGCTGGCTCTTTCGAACTCGGGACGCCGGCCGCACCTGGGAAAACATTTCGCTGGGCAGCTACGGCAGCACCGTTCGCGCCGTCCAGGTAGCCCCCTCCGATCCCCGGATTCTGGCCGTAGGAATCAACGAGGGCGTGCTGTTGAGCCGCGATGAAGGAGTCACCTGGGAGCGCATTTCGCGCGGCTTTCGCAGCCTGCATCAGGTGCATTCCCTGGCTTTCGACCCGCTCGACCGAGAGAAGCTTTACGTCGGAACGTGGCGGCTCCCGTGGAAAACTTCCGATCTGGGCGAAAAATGGGAGCCGATTCATAACGGGATGTATTGGGACAGCGACATCTTTACCTTGCTCATCCATCCGGATCGACGCGACACGGTCTATGCCAGCGCCTGCTCAGGCGTATATCGATCCGATGACGCAGGGCGAAAATGGAGCCGCCTGCGCAACGGGTTCGCTGAAGAAGCCAATCGAGCGCGAACCCTGCGCTTCGACCCCACCGATCCCGAGACCCTGTATGCGGGCACGACTGCAGGACTCTATGTGAGCCGCGACGGCGGCGCTTCCTGGAGCCTCCTTCTGAAAGACATTGTTATCAACGCCATCATCGTCGACAGCGAGAACCCCGACGTGATCCTGCTTGGAACCGATGATGCCGGCGTTCTGCGAAGCACCGATCGAGGGCTCGCTTTCCATCCCTCGAACCGAGGGTTCATTCAGCGACAGGTCGCCAGCGTGCGTTTCGATCCAAATCGCTCCGATCGCGTTTACGCGGCCGTCGCCCGGGATCGGCATTACGGGGGCTTCTTTGTGTCACACGATGGCGGGTCCACTTGGGACTCGCACAATGAAGGTCTCGGTCCAGCCACAGCCGGAATCCGCAAGATCCTCCCCCTCAAGGACAGCGCGACCGTTTATCTCGGCACCAGCGCAGGCGTCTTCTCGGCGATTCCCGGTCAAACTCCCTGGATTCAAGCGCCGGAGACGAAGAACCTGGCGGTCAACGATTTCGGGATTCTGGACCCGGAGGGGACGAGCCTCCTGATCGCAGCCCGACAGGGCCTGTTTCTGCTGCAGCTCAACCCGGCGGGCCTGCGCCAGCTGGAGATTCCGGTCTACAACCGGGAATTTTTCTCCGTGCAGACTGACCCCGCCAGAAACCTGGCGTTCGTCGGAACCGACATGGGCGTTTTTCGCTCCGGCGACGGGGGACAATCCTGGGAGATCCGGGTCAATGGACTCCCCCACACCATGGTTCACGCTCTCGCCACGATCGGCTCTCGATTATTCGCCGGAACCCGTTCCGGAATCTACTACAGCGACGATGGCGCGGAAAATTGGCGCAAGGCTCCGGGAGTCCTTCCCATTGAAATCTCGGCAATCGCCGGCGGTCCGCCCGGGTCAGACCTGATCGTCGCCGGCGATTTTCTGGTCGGGTATCTCTTTGTCAGCCGCGATCGCGGGGACACCTGGAAGAACTTCAACATTCGCCTGGAGGCCTCGCCCATCCTGACGCTGGCCGCTTCCGAATCCGGGTCTCTGCTGGCCGGCACCCTTTCAGAAGGCGTCATCAACATTCAGCTTCCCTATCAAGCGGCAACCGGCGCGAATGATTAGCCCGCATTTCTCAAACCCCTTCTGCTGCGACGCCGGATAGCGGCGTGTCTGCTGCGTTGCCGCTCCTCAGCCTCCTCGACGTAGTGCACGAGTACGACTGCGGGGGCCTTCGTCGCGCGCCTTGCATCCACACCCCCCTCCGTCGCCTCGCGACGGAGGGGGGTGAGAAATGCGGGCTGGTCGCGTCTCATCAGGCGCGTGCAGTCGTACTCGCGCAGGACGTCGAGGAGGCTGAGTTCGCATCTCCCGCCCGGGTCCGTTGCGAGGCGTGGTAGAAAGTCACGCTAGTTGGCAGGTTCGACGCGGGTTCCCGTGAAACGATCGTGCAAGGCGCGACATTGCGGGTCGAACAGACTCCAGAGCAGTCCGACCAGTGTGGCCGCAATCGGAAGAAACAGCGCCACCCGCAAAAAGATCTGCCGCGTAGAGACCGCCCCGCCTTCCTCTTCGGATGTCAAACGAAGCTCCGTTAGAATCATCCCGGGAGTCTGCCCCAGCGCGAGCAGGAAGAACGAAGAGGCCACCCAATATAGCACCAGGGAGAAGATTGCAGCCCATTCCAGAGAATTGGCCATGAAAAAATCAAAGTCGACCAGCCGGGATGCCGCTAGGACGAAACTGAATCCCAGGACGACGGGAAAAGAGAGGTCGATGATTCCGGAAAGGAATCTGGAGAACAGGATTTCCTTCGATACGGCCTCGCCCGAGGAAGGCGAAGCCGCAGCTTCCCGAACGGAGAGCGCTCGCTTTGCCGACGGCGCCTGGAGCTGCAATTCTCGCTGCCTTGGATCGGCTCCGCGCGTCCCGGCCGGCGACGAACGTCTGACCAGCGGCTTTTCCAGCACCTCGGACTTATTCCCATTCTTGTGACCGAATGTCACAATGCGCCGATCCGGCGTCTTTGCCGCCGAGCCCAAGGCCTTCACTGACGCACCCTTGGCAACCTCTGATTCCGCTCCTTTCGGACGCCCCATGGAACCGCTTCGCTCTTTGGATTCTTCCTTCATCCGGTACTCGAACAACTTGCGTTTCTGCGCCTCACCCTTGTCCGCATCCTCAACTGCAGAGCCCTGCTCCCCGTTCGCCTCAAAGGCTTTCTTAGTCGCCCCAGTCGACTCCGACTTCTCAAACTCCTTTTTCCCCACGTGCTCGTCCACTCGCTTCTTTAACTCTTCCCGCCAATCCGGCCGGATCGACTCATCCGACTTCTTCCGGGAGCTTGAGATGGCGAATTTGATCGGCTCTCGCCGTTCCTGGACAGTTGAGTCTGGAGCTTTCGACTCGTTCTCAGCCTGATAGGAACAACGAGTGCAGCGACCCGCAGTCAGTGGCGTTTCACATCGGGGACAGTGCACAGCGGAATCTTAACACAGGCCCCTGAGCAGGCTAGCGTCCTGTTTCCTCTTCATCCAAAAACGGCTCGAAAGCTTCAGTAGACTGCAGTTGCAGAAGGAGCCGGTCCACTTGGCGCTTATCCAGATACTGAATCTTCTCCAGGCGATTTGAGATTCTCAACAGTTCCTGCAAATAGGCTTCCTCTCGATCTTCCAGCCGGGCCGCACGATACGCCTGCTCGAAGGACAGGCGGATC